>NZ_DAIQNN010000188.1:0-3299 GCF_036788415.1 Rubrimonas sp.
CCCGACCTGCCGCATTACGGCATGTCCGGACCCGGCAACCTGCACCTCGACGAGTCGCGCTCGATGCAGGACATGCGCGAGGCGATCCACGACGTGGTCGTGAACAAGCTCGGCGTTGCGCGGGCGCATTACTACGGCCACAGCCTCGGCGGGCAGTTCGTGCTCGGCTATGCGCTGGAATGGCCGGAGACTGTCGAGAGCGTCATCCTCGAAGGCCCCGCCGGGCTCGAGGAGTTCCCGATGGAGATCGACCTCGGCGGCGGTAACATGGTCGCGCTGTTCGACCCTGCGCTCGCCAATCAGGGCGAGACATGGCGCACGGTGTGGGATCAGGCGGGGCTGTTCCAGGGCGAGTTCGACCGCACGGCGCAGAGCGTGGAGGACTTCTTCAACTTCTACGCACGCGACGCCGCCGGAAACCGCATCCCCTCGCCAATGGGCTATTTCAAGCGCGAGACGCCCTATGCGCGGCTGCACACCGACCAGCGCATCCAGATGATCGGGGGCAACCCGGCGGAGTTCCGCCAATGGGTGACGGCGTTCATCTGGGACATTCACGCGATCGCGTCGGAACTGCTGCGCGGCGACCCGGACAACCTGTATCGCCGCCTGCCGCAGATCGAGGCGCCGATCTTCCTCGCTTTCGGCGCGGAGGAGCCGTTCATCCCCTCGACCCCGCTCAACGGGCTGACCGACATGGCAAATCAGGTGATCACGCCGTTCGTCGAGCGGATGGCGGCGGCGGGAAATCCGCCGGTGGTGAAGATCTATCCCGGCGCGGGGCATTTCATCCACACCGACGAGCCGATCCGCTTCGCGCGCGACGTGGTGGATTTCGCGCTGACGGGCCGCGTGCAGGCCTTCTCTCCCAAAGTGGTCGACGCGCTCGTCAACGGCGCGCCGGCGGCTGCCGCGGGCGCGGTCGCGGCGGGGGGCGAAGCGCCGTCCACCGCAGGCCTCAGCAAGTGAGGGGCGCCCCGTGGGGCATGTGAACGTCGGCGAGGGCGTGCGGCTGGCTTGGCGCGCATGGGGCGAGGGTTCGACGACCGTCGCCTTCATCCACGGCAATCTCGCCAGCAAGGAGTGGTTCGAGCTGGTCGCGCGGCGTTTGCCGCGCGATCTGCGCGTGATCGGCTTCGACTGGCGCGGCTGCGGCGACAGCGACAGGCCCGAGCCGGGGCCGAACTACGCCAACTACGCGATGGAGCGGCACGCCGCCGACATGCTGGAGGGGCTCGACGCGCTCGGCGTCGGGCGCTGCCACCTGATCACCCATTCGACCGGAGGCTACATCGCGGCGCTGATGGAGCTGGCGGCGCCGGGGCGCTTCCCCCGCATCCTCGACCTCGACCCGGTCTCGCCGAAGGGCATGGCCTTCGACGCCGCGGGCCGCGCGGTGTTCGAGGCGATGAAGTCGGCCAAGGCGGTCACCCGGGCCGTGATGGCCAGCGCCGCGCCGACGCTCTTCGACCCGTCGAGCCTGACGCAGGGGAGGGCGCCCGCCTTCCTCGATCCGAAATCCGAGCTCGCGCGCTTCTACGACCGGATCGTGGACCAGACGTTCGGCGTGTCGGACGGCGTCTGGCTCGGCACGCCCTTCCATCTCGACCGGGCGTCGGCGACCGGCGGGCTGACGGCGCGGATGGGCGAGATGAAGGCGGAGCGGCTGATCGTCTGGGGCGAGCAGGACCTCTGGATCCCACAGGCCGATGTCGAGGCGATGGCGGCGGGGCTGCCGAATGCGCGCCTCGTCAAGGTTCCGGGCGTCGGCCATTCGATGAACCTCGAGGCCCCCGACCTGTTCGCGGGTTTCGTAGGCGCGCATCTCGGCGGCGCTGCGCTCTGAGCGAAGGCGAGCGGTCGAAGCGACACGCCCCGGGTCTCGCGATCCGGGGCGCGCGCGTGTGTGTCGTCCGGGGGCGGACCAACCGGGGTCGGGCCGGCCCGTCCCGCCTCTCGCCTCAGGCGAGGGGCTCCCAGGCGCCGGCCATCAGCACGGCGGCGCGCAGGAACAGCACGCCGGACAGCGCACCGACGGCCGACACCACGATCAGCGGCTTGTTCTTGCCCCGCAGGAGCATCCAGGCCGCGAGCGCCATCGGAAGCAGAATGCCCACGCCCACGACGCCGCCCCAGACCATCCAGGCGAGCGAGCCGGTGGTCAGCTCCTGCGCGCCGGCCCGCGCCGCGACGCTCGTCAGCCCGAGCGAGACGTGCAGGAAGGCGAGCACGGCGAGCAGCTTCACCGCGTCGAGGCCGAGGCCGAGCTTCATGCCGAAGATCGACACTTTCTCGTCGACCCAGCCGACCACGTACATCAGCTCGAGCACCGCGACGGTGGCGACGCTGGCGCTGATCACCCAGAGCACCGGGATCAGCGCGTTGCCCCAGAGCGGAATGCCCACAGCCTGCGTCAGCAGGAAGCCGCTGTAGACGACGCTGAACACGCCCACGAAGCCGAACAGGCCGACGAACAGATTGCTTTCACGCAGCGACACGACGATCCAGCGCACAGTCTTGGGTGCGATGGGGAAACGGTCGAGAATGAAGTCCATGTGCGAGAAGGCGAGGATGGCGGCCAGGATCAGATGGACCGACAGGATGCACACGCCGACGAACATCCACGAGCCGAAGTTGAAGTGCAGGTTGGTCACCATGGTCCAGACGAGGATCGGCAGGTTCCACCAGCGCGACAGGTGCGAGACCACGAACAGCAGGCCCAGAATGATCGCGCCCAGCACCGTATAGGCGACCGGCGCCTTTCGGACCGAGTAATAGGCGACCGAGGTCATCCCCCCGATGCCGACGAACCAGAAGAACCAGGCGATGGTCCACGTCCAGTGCGCGATGTGCGACTGGAAGACGATTTCCTGACCAGCCATCACACTTCCTCCACGATGAAGAATTTCGGTTCCGCGCCGCTGTTGGGCAGCAGGCGCCGGCTTTTTTTCGTGCGCAGCGTCACGCTGACGCTGCTTTCGGGATCGTTCAGGTCGCCGAAATCCCGCGCCATGCAGGGGCAGGCCTGCACACAGGCGGGCTGGAGGCCGGCCGCGACGAGCGACAGACAGCCGTCGCCCATGCATTTCATCGGAAGGCCGCTGTCGGGATGGACCCAGCGCACGTTGTAAGGGCAGCTCGTCACGCAGTACTTGCAGCCGGCGCACATCCGCGGGTCGATCCGAACGAGGCCGTCATCGTCGCGATAGACGGCGCCGAACGGGCAGGTGTTGACGCAGGGCGCGTCGTCGCAATGGGCGCATTGGTTGAGCAAGATTTGCGGTCGCCCTTCCGCCGAG
>NZ_DAIQNN010000189.1:0-3249 GCF_036788415.1 Rubrimonas sp.
TCGCCGACGAGCCGACCACCGATCTCGACCTCGTCGCGCAGGCGCGGCTGCTCGACCTGCTGGAGCGGCTCGTGGCTGGGCGCGGCCTAGGCGTGCTGCTCGTCACCCACGACATGGGCGTGGTGGCGCGGCTCGCCGACGAGATCGTGGTGATGGAGGCGGGACGGGTGGTCGAGACCGGCGAGGCGGCCGCGCTGTTCGCGGCGCCCCGCCATCCGGCGACCCGCGCCCTGCTCGACGCGCATCTGGCTCTGTCGGAGGGTGGGGCATGAGCCTGCTGGTCGCGGAGGGCGTCGCGAAGCGCTACGGCTCGGGCTGGTCCGGCGCGCGCGACCGCCGGCGCGTGCTCGACGGCGCGGACTTCTCCATAGCCCCCGGCGAGAGCGTGGCGCTGGTCGGCGAGAGCGGCTGCGGCAAGAGCACTCTGTCGCGCATCCTGCTCGGTCTTGAGAAGCCCGACGCCGGCCGCGTGCTTTTTCGCGGCCGCGACCTGCGCGAGACGCCGCCGAAGGACCTGCGCCGCGCCGCGCAGATCGTGTTCCAGGACTCGGTCGGCGCGCTCAACCCCGCCCGCTCCGTGGGATGGTCCATAGGCGAGCCCCTGCGCCATCTGACCGATCTCGACGGCGCCGCCCGTGACCGGCGCGTCGCCGAGTTGCTCGCCGCGGTCTCCCTACCGCCGGACGCGGCGACGCGGCTGCCCGGCCAGCTCAGCGGCGGCCAACTCCAGCGCGCCTGCATCGCCCGCGCGCTCGCCCCCGAGCCGGAACTTGTGGTGCTTGACGAAGCCGTGTCGAACCTCGACCTCACGCTCCAGATCCAGATCCTCGATCTGCTCGCCGACTTGCGCGCGCGCACCCGCGCGGCGTTCCTGCTCGTGACCCATGATCTGCGCCTGGTGCGGCGCTTCGCGGGGCGGGTCGCGGTGCTGGCCGAGGGGCGGATCGTCGAGGACGCGCCGGTCGGCGCGCAACTCCAGCTGAACCACCCGGCTTCGCGGCGGCTCGTCGAGGCGATGCTGCCCGCCGCGCCGCGGCCGCGACCGGGGACGCTTGCGGAGGACGTCCATGGCGCATGACCACGCCGGCCATCATCATCATCACGCTCACCATGATGACAGCAGCGGGGCTCGGGCCCCGGATCGGCGTTTCGCGCTCGCGATCGCACTGAACCTCGGCTACGTCGCGATGGAGGTCGCGGTCGGCGTGGTCGCCGGTTCGGCGGCGCTGCTGGCGGACGCCGCTCACAACCTCTCGGACGTGCTGGGGCTCGGCGCCGCCTGGATCGCGGTGGTCCTGGCGCGCCGTCCTGCCGATCTGCGCTTCACCTGGGGCTTCCGGAACGCCACCATCCTCTCGGCGCTGTTCAATGGCGCGATGCTCATGCTCGTCGCCGGCGCGCTCGGCTGGGAGGCGCTTGGGCGCATCGCCGCCCCGGTCCCGGTGCAGGGCGGCCTCGTCGTCGTCGCCGCGATTGCTGGCGCTGTGGTGAACGCGGGCACGGCGCTGCTGTTCCTGCGCGGTCGAAACGCGGACGTGAACCTCCGCGGCGCCTACTTGCACATGATGGCCGACGCGGCCGTGTCGCTCGGCGTGGCCCTGTCCGGCGCGGCGGTGCTCGCGACCGGCCACGCCTGGATCGACCCCGTGGTCGCGCTCGTCGTGGTGGCGGTGATTATCGGCTCGACATGGGACCTTCTGCGAGAAAGCATTGAGCTTTCGCTCGCCGCGAGCCCCCGGCGCGTACGTGTCGAGGAAGTGGCCGCATTCCTCGCCTCGCGCCCGGGGGGTGGTCGATGTCCACGATCTCCATGTCTGGCCGCTCGGATCGACCGGAGCGGCGCTCTCGGCCCATCTTGTCACGCCGGAGGGCCATCCCGGCGACGCCGCGCTGCGAGAACTCACGCGGGAAGTCGCGGCCCGCTTCGGCGTCGGGCACGCGGTGTTCCAGATCGAACTCGACCATCGAGGCGGCTGTCCCCTTGCGTGCGGGTGCCCGAACTGAGAGCGGAGCGGTCTCCGCACTTATCGCAGTCCTTAGCGTGCTGCTTCGGGCGGCGCGTCACCCGGTCACTTCGAGAGAACGGGCGCTCCCGATCTCGAAAGCGTGCTTGACCGTCGGGGCCGCGGCGTCATCGCCTAGAGCTCAGCGGCGGCGCACCCGGCCTTTCGCGCCCGCA
Source organism: Rubrimonas sp. (assembly GCF_036788415.1). Taxonomy (NCBI): domain Bacteria; kingdom Pseudomonadati; phylum Pseudomonadota; class Alphaproteobacteria; order Rhodobacterales; family Paracoccaceae; genus Rubrimonas; species Rubrimonas sp. Next base: position 2,180 of record NZ_DAIQNN010000189.1, read on the forward strand.
ACGCAACTGTTCGGCTCGCGGGCGATCACCGCGCGCGGCGCAGACCCCGAGGATCGCGAGACGTTCAGCGTAGGGCGAAGTCAATCGGGACGACGAAGTCGAGCGGGTCGCGCCTGATCTCTGGCGGGATCCGGGGCAGGGGCGCGGCGCCGCGGATCAGCTCGAGGCTACCCGCGTCGAGGGTAACGTGACCGGTCCTTTGGCGTAGCGACGCGGCGACGCGCGGACCGACGCGTCGACCGTGAACGCGAGCCGACCTCCGCCGTGCTCACGCATGTTCCGCGCGGCGCTCGGATAGCGATTCTCGCGCGAGATGATCGCCACGACGCACGCGGCATAGTCGCGCTTCGCGCCCGGATAACCACTGGCCGCAGCAGCGCCCGCGGACCGGCCGCCCGCGCCCCGCATGCGCCCGGCCGACAGCGAGGCCGTTCCCGACAGCGCCGCGTTCCGGTCAGCGCCGGGCCTCGCCGCGACGCGGGATCTTTTCGCTGCGCCAGACCTCCTCGAACGCCTGCCCCCAGCCGGGGGCGATACTTAAGCGGTTGAATCCGCGGTTTGCCGCCCGAACGCAAGCTGAAGTGGTTTCAGCGGCTCGCGCGCCCCGAAATTGCTCCCAGGCCGCCTGAGCCGCCGCCGTAACGTCCCCCGCAGGGTGGCGCGCAGCTCCCAAGAAGTCCCGGCTGGAGAGCACCCCAAGGGACCGGTCAGCAGGAGCCGCAATGGTTGCGCGAGAAGCGGCAGAACTCCATCGCCGCGCCGCTCGCGATCATGATCGCGGCGATGTCCCGACCGTCGGGCAGGACGCATTGGCCGACAATGCGGTCGAAGCGGTCGATGTCGCGCACGAGACAGGTGAGGGTGCGGCCCGCGATCAGCCGCTCAAGGGCCTGCGTCGCCCGCGCACCCTGCGCCGTGCCAGTCTCCTCGGCGTCGAGACCTCAGATCCGTATCCGGACCGAGGCGTTGCGCATCCGGAAGGTGTCGCCATCGACGACCTGTGTCACCCGTCCCGCGAAGGTCTCGCCGACCGCGCGGTTCGCCTCGCGCGCGACAGACGGCCCGGGCCC
>NZ_DAIQNN010000190.1:0-3217 GCF_036788415.1 Rubrimonas sp.
CTCGCACGCCGCCCCTACGTTCGGGCGGCATGACCCCCACGTTCTCGACGGTCTCTGTAGATCGCGCCGTCCGGCCCCTCGGCCAGCCCGTTCGGCGTAGGCAGGCTCAGCCCGGCGGCGTTGGCCTCGCTGAGCCACACCGTGGCCTCACCGGGACCGTTGGCCGCTCCGGAGCGGTCGCGGTCAACGAGGCGATAGACCGTGTCGCTCGCCCCGTCGCCCACATAGACCGCACCGTCGGACGCTTGCAGGATCGTGAACGGATTGGCGGGCACGCCGAGGCCCGAAGCGTTGGCCCCGTCGAAGAACGTGCGACGCTGATCCGCCGTCCCGTCGCCTGGGAGATCGTTGAGCAGCAAGACGCCGCCCGACCGCTGGTCCGCCAGAAGAACGCCGGTCGCCGGCGCGCGCAGTGCGCGTGTCATGCAGTCACCCCGTGTTGCAGTCGCGCGCCTGCGCGGACCAGCGGTCCCGTGGGTGACGCTTCAATTCCTATCGAATTGCTCGGGTTTATGCGGTGGCGGAGGAGAGCCGTCAAGCGCACACGTCGCTTGATTGTATTGTTATAGTATCACACACTGTCGGTGCATCGCTCGGAGATATCAAATGCCCCGACCTGCCGATGGTCGCCGCCCCTCCGCGCCTGTCCGGGCGGGCCGGCTCGTGGCTCCGTATCTGGCGTGAGCGCGCAGTGAACGTTCCCGCCCGCATTCCGCTCGCCTTCGGCGTCGTCGAGGGAAGTGACCCCGCCATCCTCGCGACAATCGGCGAGCCTGGCGTCTCGGCGGCGATCTGGCGCCGGCCCCGCGAACCGGCCTTCGCCACCTGGATCGACGCGCTGCCGCCCGAGCGGCTTCCGCGCCTGCGCACGCTGACGACGCCCGACCGCGTCGAGCGCGTGATCCACGCAGCCTGCGACAGCGCGGGCACGCCCCCGGGCCCCCACTGTGATCGTCTGGCCAGCGACGCGGCGGCGCTGGCGCAGATCCTGTCGCGCGTCGCGTCCCAGGCTCTCATTGAGGTCAGGCTGGAGCCGGTGGACACCGACAAGTGTCGCCGCTTCCATATTGATCGGGTTCGCTGCCGGATGCTCTGCACCTACCGCGGCGCCAGCACGCAGTACGGGGCGGCGCAGCCGGGCGTCGGTCGCGAGCCCGACGATATACGACAACTCCTCGCCGCCGACGCCGCCCTGTTCCGCGGCGCGCTGTGGCCGGGTGTAGAATTCCCCGGCGTGATGCACCGGTCCCCGCCCCTGGTGGGACGTGGCGAGACCCGCCTGCTGCTCGTGATCGACCCTATGGACGAGGTCGAAGGCCATTGCTGACGTCGCTGGCGGGACTGTGCCCGGGCTCGGCCAGCGACCATCGAAACCCCCTTCTGCAGGAGACCATACGCACATGCGCGCCATCGCCCTTGCCGCACTGATCGCCGCCGCGCCGCTCGCGGTCCAGGCGGCCACCTTTTCGCTGATCGACGGGGCTGCGGAGGCGACTGTCAGCGACCGTAACGGCGTCACCGTCTGGCGCACCGACGGCGGTCGGGACAACATCTTCATCGGAAACTACTATGTCCGCCGCGCCGGAGACTCCCGCGAACTGCCGTTGTCGGAGTTCATCGCTGAACCCAGCGCGTCACAGACGCTCAATGCGGTGAGTCTTTCCTTTCGCGACGACACGCTCGAGGCGACGCTGGACACCGCCCTCAAGGGCGGAGCGCCGGGCTCGTCGCGCTCCACGCTGACGCGCAGCCTGTCGCTCACGAACGTCGGCGAGACCACCCAATCGCTGTTCCTGTTCGACTACACCGATTTCGACATCCGCTTCGACCAGCTCGCGCAGGCGGACCAGACCGTCCAGTCGAGCCCCGGACGGCTTGTGACACGCAGTGGGAGCTTTCCCCTCACGATCGAGACGGTCGTCACGCCTGAGCCCCAGAGCTGGGAGATCGCGGACTTCTTCACCCTCTACACCCGCTTCTTCATCGACCTCGACGGCCCCACCACGCTGCCGAACACGCCAGCGTTGGGAGCCCCCTTTCCGGTCCCTGCAGGCGACAACGCCTTCGCCTTCGGCTGGGCCTTCGACCTGGCGCCTGGCGCGACCTTTTCGGTCTCCAACACGAGCACGATCGCGCCGGTGCCCCTCCCGCCCGCCGCGCTTCTGCTGATCGCCGGTCTTGTCGGACTTGGTATGGCGTCCCGCAAGCCACAGTCCGGCGCCTGACCGCGGGCCAGGGAACGCGCGTCGGGAGATCGAACGACATACCGGAGGAGACAGACCCCATGAAGACCCGCGCCGCCGTCACCTAAGAGCCGAACCGCCCCCTTGAGATCGAAGAGATCGATCTCGAAGGCCCAAGGGACGGCGAGGTACTGGTGCGCATCGTCACCACGAGCCCTTTTGTTGATCGGCGTGGGGTCCCGACGCCGATCGGCGTCACAAGCCGTTGATCTTCCTTCAATCAGAGGGGCTACATCGCCACGCCTGATTCACAATCAGAAACCCGAAACGATCAAATCGACGGCTGCGATGATGTCGTCGCGACGATCGAGAGCGTTCCCGACGACAGGACCTAGTTCGCTGCGCGGGAGCGCGATCAGCTGGGACATCAGGATGACGCAAGCGGCGTCACCGACAGCGACTTCGAGGTGCAGCTTGGGAATGAGAGCGCCCCATTCTGTCCGCAGGACGACCGGCGCGCAAAGGACGTACGGCGTCTCTACGCCGAGGTCCGCCTGAACCCGACAGACGAGCTCGTCGCCGTCGCGAAGGCGATAGATGGCGCACTGGCTCATCGCTCGGTTGTGCGCGCACGTCTGAACCGCGCCAAGGTGGGGCCGTGCCGCTCGAGATGGCGGACTTCGTCGGCGAGGCCAGCCTTCGCTGCTGCGATCCACTCTGTACGCGCCCGGTCGGCCCTCGATTGGGCAATGCCCTGGTCGATCCATTCGCGAACGATCTCCGCGACGGACTTCCCGCGCGCTTCAGCTTCCGCCTTAAGAGCGGCTTTTCGGTGCTCGCCGATGTCTCGGAGGTTCAAGCTCGCTGTCATCGCAGCCTCCCGCCAAATACGCACGCTATACATACTGCAACACATAATGTACCGCAACCTTCACCACTTGGCGACCCGTGAATGGCGGTCTATCGCGTCGCGCCTCCTGCCCCGCGACCGCCCGTTTACGGGAGGAGTGCGAGACGCGGGCTGACGCTGGAGC
>NZ_DAIQNN010000191.1:0-3191 GCF_036788415.1 Rubrimonas sp.
ATCGCCGACGAACCCGCCCCGCGCGAGGACGTCTTCGGCTGATGCGCCTGCTCGACGCCAACATCATCGGCGATCTCGTGCGCAATCCGCAGGGGCTCGCCGCCACGCGCCTCAGAACCTTCGGAGACACGGGCATCGTCACCAGCGTCGTCGTCGCCGGAGAACTCCGCTACGGATGGCGGCCTCGTTGGGAAAGATCCCGACCACCTTGGTCCGGCGCTTCACCTCGGCGAGGTCGGCGGCGGCGCGGTCGAGCGCGGTCACCCGCAGGTCGGGCCCTACGAGCCGCCGCGGCTCGGTCGCGACCTGGCCCGCGCAGCCGAAGACGAGGAGCGACAGCGTCACGCCGAAAGCCCCGGCCGTTCGCCCACGCCCCCGCGCCGCTGCAGCTTGCGCCACCACGCCTCGTTGGCGAGATACCAGTCGACCGTGCGGCGAAGGCCCTCCTCGAGCGTGACCGACGGCCGCCAGCCGAGTTCGGCCATGATCTTCGAGGCGTCGATCGCGTAGCGGAAGTCGTGTCCCGGGCGGTCGGTCACGAAGGCGATCAGCCGCTCGTGCGGCGCGCCTTCGGGCCGCCGCGCGTCGAGGACGCGGCAGATCGTGCGCACGATGTCGATGTTGCGCGCCTCGGCGCTCCCGCCGATCGCGTAGGTCTCGCCGACGCGGCCGCGGCGGATCACCGCCAGCAGCGCCTCGGCGTGGTCCTCGACGTAGAGCCAGTCGCGCACGTTCTCGCCGCGCCCGTAGACCGGGATCGGCCTTCCCGCCAGCGCGTTCAGGATCGCGACCGGGATCAGCTTCTCGGGGAAGTGGAAGGGGCCGTAATTGTTCGAGCAGTTGGTGACGATCACCGGCAGCCCGTAGGTCTCGCCCCAGGCGCGCGCGAAATGGTCGGAAGCCGCCTTCGAGGCCGAGTAGGGCGAGTTCGGCGCATAGGGCGTGGTCTCGTTGAACTTGCCCGTCGGCCCGAGCGCGCCGAACACCTCGTCGGTCGAGACGTGGTGGAAGCGGAAAGCGGCCCGGCGCGGCGCGGACAGGCCGCGCCAGTGCGCGCGGGCGGCCTCGAGCAAGGCGTAGGTCCCGACGACATTGGTCTGCACGAAGGCGCCGGGGCCGTCGATCGAGCGGTCGACATGGCTCTCGGCGGCGAGGTGCATCACCGCGTCGGGGTCGTGGGCGGCGAAGATCCGCGCTATCGCGCCGGCGTCGCAGATGTCGGCCTCTTCAAAGGCGTAGGACGCGTCGCCCGCGACGCTCGCCACGTTGTCGCGATTGGCCGCGTAGGTGAGCTTGTCGACGTTGACGACGCCGAGGCCCTCGGCGACCGCGCGCCGGACCACCGCCGATCCGATGAACCCGGCGCCGCCGGTGACGAGGAGCTTCATGCTCGGGGCTCGTAGGCGCAAGGCGTTGCGAAATCCCTGAACGCCGGCCCCGCCGCGTCCTTGGCCGACAGCGCCGCCGCCGCGGGGTCGATCCCCCAGTCGATCGCCAGATCGGGATCGTCGAAGCGGATCGCGCCGTCGCTCTCGGGCGCGTAGAAGCCGTCAACCTTGTAGACCACGTCCGTGTCCGGCTCGAGCGTGGCGAAGCCGTGCAGGAAGCCGCGCGGCGCGCAGAGCATCGCGCCGTTCTCGCGCGACAATTCCTCGGCGACCCATTTCCCGTCGGTCGGTGAACCTCGCCGAATGTCGACGACCCGGCCGCGCGCGACGCGCACGAGCTTGCCCAGCGCGTTCGGCGGGCGCTGGTAGTGCAGCCGGCGCACCGTGCCCGCCGCGGCCGAATGGGAGAAGTTGTCCTGCGCGAAGGGGCCGTCGAGACCGATCTCGGCCATACGGCGCGCGTTCCATGTCTCGGTGAAGAAGCCGCGCGCGTCGGCGAAACGGCGGGGGATGAGGCGCTTGACGGCGGGAATGGCCGTCTCTGTCACCTCCATAGAATGCCTCGCCCTCGTCACCAAAGCTGCGCACCCGCTAGCCGAGCGCGACTGCCATGTCTAGCCGCAGCGCTGGACAGTGGTGCGACATCCCCGACAGGCTTGGCAGGCTGCTGAAAACCCCTTGGCGCTGATCGGCTTGGCGTGACTCCATTCCTCCATTGCGGCATGAGCGGCGGCGATGGCGGGTCAGCGCGGGTTCTTCGACACGGATCAGCGGCTCCAGTGGTTTTCGGCGGCGGGCGATCCGCTGGAGCGGCTGGCGGCGGTGTTGAATTTCGAGCTTTTCCGGCCCGAGTTGAACGCCGCGCTTGGCCGCAGAGACCGCGCGAAGGGCGGCCGCCCGCCCTACGGCGCGGGGATGATGTTCCGGGTGCTGGTGCTGCAGACGCTCTACACGCTGCCGGACGACCAGGCCGAGCGCCAGCTGCGCGACCGGCTTTCGTTCATGCGCTTCGCGGGGCTTGCGCTGCGCGACGCCGCGCCCGACGCCGAGACGATCTGTCTGTTCCGCGAGCAGCTGGTGCGCGCCGGCGCCTTCGAGCGGTCGTTCGCCCGGTTCGACGCCGCGCTGTCCGAGCGCGGCTGCCTCGCCAAGGGCGACCAGATCGTGGACGCCACGATCGTGGAAGCGCGGCGCCCCCGCCTGACCCAGGCTGAGAAGGACCTCGTGAAGGGCGGCGGCGCGCCGGGGGGCTGGAAGCCCGGTCGCGAAGCGATAACTCGCTCCGGTGGACCGAATTAAGGGCGCAGAAGGCCCGGAGGGCGCCGCTGGACGCTCAAGCGCGGGAATAAGAAGCCGGCGCCCCCGGGGGGTTCAGCGCGCGCGGCGACGGAAATCGCCGTGCCGATGTTCGGCCGCCAGAATCTCCGAGGCAGCACCAATCAGCGTCTTCCCGCGATGTCGGACGACTTCTTCGACGTGCCCTAATACGCCGAACTGGAGACCCGCGCCGTGGCGGCATAGGACTCCAAGCATCCTGCCTTCGGCAATCCCGCCGCGGTTCATCCACAGCTCCCACTGCGATCACGAGACGGGCGCCGCGATGGCGACAGCCACCTCCTCGCCGGCCACGGTCTTGAGCCGCAGCGTGATCGGCGCGTGGCCCGCATCCGCGTCGGTCGCATCCCACGTCACCACCCCCGCCGACGTCACGGTGAGCTTGCCGCCGACCCATGTCGTCACCGGGCGATCCACATTGCCGAAGGGCGTCCCGCCAAGATCGGCGCGAAGCTGGTGCATCCAGTT
>NZ_DAIQNN010000192.1:0-3168 GCF_036788415.1 Rubrimonas sp.
GGACGCCCCCAAACCACCCCCTCACCGACCACGAATGCGCGGGTCCAGCGCGTCGGCGAGCGCCCGATCTTAGCTAGAAGCTGGTATCATGCGCATGATGGCGTTCATCGAAGTGGTTGAAACCACACTGTATCCCGCCTCGCGGCACACTTGGACTCCGACGCTGGATTCGGGTCCGTCGTTGATCTCGATGACGATCGTCCGCGGCCACAGCCAGCGCGGCTCAGTCGCGAAGAACGGGGCCAGCGCCGCACCCTCAAGGCCCTCGATGTCGATCTCCATCACGTCGATGCCGCCCGGGGCCCATGCGGCCACAATCTCGGCCAGCGGCAGGCCCTCGACCGCCTCGCCCTCTCCGACCTCCGAGACCCGCGTCGCGCCGAGGTTGCCGCTCTGCCGTTCGAGCCGGACTGGCCCGCGCCGCGCCGTCGCCGCGAAGGCGAACACGCGCGCCTCGTCAGCGCCACAGCTTGAGGCAGCGAGGTTGAAGCGCAGCCGCGCAGGCATCGCCGCTTGCGGCTCGACGAGCGCCGCGCGGAACGGGCGACCGGTCGTGCGTGCGGCGTCCCGCGCTGCCAGCGTGTAGAGCCCCGGATTCGCGCCGACGTCGAGGAAGCAGAAAGGCCCTTCCCCCGACCGAGCCTCCGCCGCGATGGCCTGCCGCTCGTCGCGCTCCCGGCGCGGCTCGTCCCGGAACACGCGCTTCTCGGCGATATTGTCGGCGGGATGCAGGCGCACGCGCTGGCCGCCGAATGCGCTCACGTCGAAGACTCGGGCCGACTTGCCGCCCGCCAGCCGGAAGGCCGCCGAGCGCAGTGCGCGTCCCACCGGGCTGGGACCCAAGGCGAGAGCCATCGCGCGCAACGCCGAAAGCGGGCCGGGCGGGGCGAAGGCGCCGAAAGGGGCCGCTTCGGCAACGTGGGGGCGTCTCATCGCCCTCTCCCATGCTTCCATGTCGCCGCGGCCTCCTCCAGCGCGGCGTCACGCCGCGCCGCCACCGTGCCGATCGCGAATTCCGCCGCGCAACGAGCGCGGCCGGCGCGCGCGAGCGCGGTGCGGCGCGCAGGGTCGTCGATCAGCGACCCGAGCGCCGCGGCTACGCCGCGACCCGACACCTCCGGAAGAATCAACGCGGCATCGCCCGCCACTTCGGCGAGCGCTCCTCGACCGGACGTGATCGCCGCGGCTCCGCCCGCGAAGGCCTCGATCAGCACCCGCCCGAACGCCTCCCCATAAATCGACGGCGACAGCGCGATCGCGGCGCGCTCGAAAGCGGCGCGGGCGACGTCGTGACGCTGGTCGCACAGAATGGTCGCCCGCGCCCCGAGCGGGCGGAGCGCGCGCTCGACCGCCGCGACGCTCTCCGACCCCTGCGCGGCGCGGCTCAACACGAAGGTCGCGCGCCAGTCCCGCCGCTCGGCGAGCGCGAGGGCCGCGCCTTCGGCGGCCTCTATCGCGCCCTTCTCGGGATGCGCCCGCCCGACGAAAAGCACCTCGCGCGCACGCTCGACCGCGGGGGCCCACCGCAGCAGATCAAGGCCGTTATGGACGACCCGCACACGCTCCGCAATGACGGGAAATGCCGCGCGCAGCGCGTCGGCGTTGAAAGCGCTATTGGCGACGACGCCGGCGAAGCGGGTGAGCGCCCGCCGGTCGAGCCAGCGCCGCAGCGAATTGCGCCGCGGCTTCATCAGCGCGTGTCGATGAAACACCACCGGGGCGTCGAGGGCGGCGGCGACGGCGCACGCCGTCGGGAAATGGTGATGGACGACCACGACGTCGGGCTCGAACCGGCGCAGCGCCCCGACCAGCGCGCGCGCGCCGAACGGCCCGCGTGCGAACGCCACACCTTCGAAGTCGACCCCGGGGAAGGGCGTCGCGACCGGCTCGGCGAACACGCGCAGCGTGGCGATGTGACGCGAGAACAGCGCGAAGTCGCGCGCGCTCAGATCGATCGCGGTGGCGCCGTCCTCGCTGAAGCGCATGTTGCGCGACAGGACGACGGCCACGCGCAAGGTTGGCTCAACCATGAGGCGAGCCCAATCCGCGCGCTTTTCTCATTTCCCGACCATCTCCGAGAACTCGCGCCACTCCCCTGCGCCCATGCCCGAATTCTCCTGGGTGACGGCTTCTCCCGCCAGCATCCGCCGCAGCGCCGCCATCGCCGGGCGCGAAAAGCTGACGGAACCCAGCCGATAGTCCTCGAAGGCCTCCCATGCGTGGGGGACCCAGTCGCGCACCAGCTCGCAGATCGCGTCGGCGTAGGCGCGGATCTCGTACTGCGCGTGCGCGTCAGCGCGCAGGCGCAGGAAGTGCAGCAGGTTGTGCAGATCGACCTTCCAGTACCACTGGGTGTAGGTCGACAGCGGCAACGCCATGCGGGCGAGCTCGCGCGCGAGCCCGTCCTCGCCGTCGAGCAGCCGGTCGTAGGCGTCGAAGGCGCGCCCCGCCTCGTCGCGCAGCAGCCCGAGCGCGCGCGCCGCGGCCTCTCCCTCCAGAACCTCGCCCCTGCCCTGCCGGTTGGACGCCGACTGCGCCGCGAGATGCTCCGGCGCGGGCGTGTAGAACTCGCGGTCGAGGATCGAATAGCGCGCAGAGTACTCGTTCACATTGGCGGTGCGGTGGCGGATCCACTGCCGCGCCACGAAGATCGGCAGCTTCACATGCAGCTTGATCTCGCACATCTCGAAGGGCGTGGAGTGCCAGTGGCGCATCAGATAGCGGATCAGGCCGCGGTCGTCGCGCGCGGCCCTGGTGCCCTTCCCGTAGCTGACGCGCGCCGCCTGCACGATGGCGGCGTCGTCGCCCATGTAGTCGATCACACGGACGAAACCGTGGTCGAGCACCGGGATCGCCGCGTAGAGCCGGGCCTCCATGCCGGGGCTGACCGCGCGCAGCGTCGGCGCATGGGCCGCGCGCTGTTCGTCGATCTCGGCCTTTTGTTCGGGCGACAGAGGCATAAGGTGGTCCTCGCGGGCTGGGGATTCGGCCCCATAGAACACAAGCCGGAGCGCGACATGAAGATCGAATATCTCCACACCATGGTGCGGGTGCGCGACATCGAGGCGTCCAAGCGCTTCTATTGCGACCTGCTGGGGCTGGAGGAGATCCGGCGCTACGACAACGAGGCGGGCAAGTTCACCCTCGTCTTCCTCGCGCCGCCGGGCC
>NZ_DAIQNN010000193.1:0-3024 GCF_036788415.1 Rubrimonas sp.
CTCCGTCTCGGACATGAAACAGGGAAGAGGTATGCCATGCGGAATGTGATCGCTGTGGGCGCGATGGCGCTTGCGGGATTGGGGGCCGGCGCCGCCGGTGCGTCGACCCTCGACGAGGTGCGTGCGCGCGGGGCCGTCCAGTGCGGCGTCTCGACCGGCCTGCCCGGCTTTTCGTTCACGAAGGCCGACGGCGACTGGGACGGCTTCGACGTGGCCGTGTGCCGCGCGGTGGCGGCGGCCGTGTTCGGCGACGCGACCAAGGTCCGGTTCACCCCCGCCACATCGCAGGTGCGCTTCACGCTGCTGGCCTCGGGCGAGGTCGACCTGCTCGCGCGCAACACGACCTGGACCTTTTCCCGCGACACCGACCTCAAGTTCGAGTTCACCGGCGTCAACTACTATGACGGCCAGGGCTTCATGGTGCCGAAGGCGCTGGGCGTGACCTCGGCGAAGGAACTGAACGGCGCCACGGTCTGCATTCAGACCGGCACCACGACGGAACTCAACCTCGCCGACTTCTTCCGCGCCAACGGCATGATCTACGATCCGGTGCCGGTGTCCGACGACAAGGAGGCGCAGCAGAAGTACTTGTCGAACGCCTGCGACGTGTACACCACGGACGCCTCGGGCCTCGCCGCCGTGCGCGCCACCTTCCAGGACCCCTCGGCGCACGTCGTGTTGCCCGAGATCGTCTCGAAGGAGCCGCTCGGCCCGCTGGTCCGCCACGGCGACCACGAATGGGGCGACATCGTGCGCTGGTCGCTCAACGCCATGATCGCGGCCGAGGAACTCGGCGTCACCTCCGCGAACGTGGCGGAACTCGCCGCGGCCGCGGGCGACAATCCCGAGGTCAACCGCCTGCTCGGGACCGAGGGCGCCCTCGGCGCGATGATCGGCCTCGAGGCCGATTGGGCCGCGCAGATCATCGCGCAGGTCGGCAATTACGGCGAGGCGTTCGAGACCCATCTCGGCCCCAACACCGCGATCGGGCTCGAGCGCGGCCTGAACGCGCAGTGGACCGACGGCGGCCTGCTCTACGCCCCGCCCTTCCGCTGAGCCGACCCCGGCGCGCCGGCCTCCGGCGCGCCGCCCCTGCCCGACGGAGGCCCCCATGACCATCGCCGCCGAGGCGCCGCGCGAGACTTTCCGCATCGACATGCTGTGGAACGACGCGCGCTACCGTTCGACCTTCATCCAGACCATCGCGCTGATGCTGGTGATGCTGGGCTTCGCCTGGCTGTTCAGCAATGTCGCCAACAACCTCGCGGCGCTCGGCAAGGATTTCCGCTTCGGCTTCCTCTGGGAGACGGCCTCCTACGACATCAACCAGCGTCTGATCGACTACACGTCGCGCGACACGCATGGGCGCGCGGCGATCGTGGGCATCCTGAACACCCTTCTCATCGCCGTCCTCGGCTGCATCACGGCGACGATCGTCGGGATTCTGGCGGGCGTGGCGCGGTTGTCGAAGAACTGGATGCTCGCAAAGCTCATGACGATCTACGTCGAGGGCTTCCGCAACGTGCCGCTTCTGATCTGGATCCTGATGATCGCTGCGGCGGTGAACGAGACCTTTCCGCCCCCCAACGCCTATCGCGGCCTCGAGACGGGGGCCTTCGTGATGACCAACCGCGGCCTTTACGCCCCCCGGCCGCTTTGGGAGGCCGGGTCCTCGGCGGTGGTGGTCGCCGCGCTGCTGGGGTTGGCAGCGGCTTGGGCCGTCCGCCACTGGGCCGCCGCCCGCCAGGCCGCGACCGGCGAGCAACTGCCGGTGGGCTGGATCACCCTCGCCATCGTCGTCCTGCCGCCGTTGCTGGCCTTTCTGGTCATGGGCCGCCCAATCGCACTCGAATACGCGGAACTGCGCGGCTTCAACTTCGTCGGCGGCATCATGATGCGCGACAGTCTGATCGCGCTGTGGCTGGCGCTGTCCCTCTACACCGGGGCCTTCATCGCCGAGATCGTGCGCTCGGGCATACAGTCGGTCAGCCATGGCCAGACCGAGGCGGCCTTCGCGCTGGGGCTGCGGCCGAACCGGACCATGAACCTGGTGGTGCTGCCGCAGGCGCTGCGGGTCATCATCCCGCCGCTGATCTCGCAGTACCTCAACCTCACCAAGAACAGCTCGCTCGCCATCGCGGTCGGCTACATGGACGTGACCGGGACCCTGGGCGGCATCACGCTCAACCAGACCGGGCGCGAGATGGAGGCGATCCTGCTGCTGATGCTGTTCTACCTCGCAGCCTCGCTGACCATCTCGGGCGCGATGAACTGGTACAATTCCCGCGTCAAGCTGGTGGAGCGCTAGAACATGGCCCGCACCGTCGCCTATGTCGCCGAGCGATTCCACGAACCGGAGCCGCCGCCCTCCTCCTCGGTGGGGCCAATCGCCTGGATCCGCGAGAATCTCTTCTCGTCCCCGGCCAACGGCCTGATGACACTCGGCTCCCTGGCGATCGTGCTCTGGTTCGTGCCGGGTCTCGTGCAATGGGCCGTGCTGCACTCGGTCTGGAACGCCGGCTCGCTGAGCGAGTGTCGCGCGATCATCGCCGCCGCTCACGGCGAGGGCGCGGGCGGCGCCTGCTTCGCGGTGATCCGCGAGCGGTTCCCGCAGCTCATCTATGGCTTCTACCCGGTCGAGGAACGCTGGCGCGTGAACGTGACGGCCATGGGGCTGATCGCGGCGCTGGTGCCGGTGCTCTATCCGGACATGAGAAACCTCGTGCGCATTGCCGCGGCGCTGGTGGTGGCGAAGGGCCTTTTCGCCCTCTGGGCCGCCGCGACGGGGGGCGCGGACATCCTGTCCGCGCTGGGACCGACAGCCACCATCATGGCGGCGGCGGGGCTGCTGGCGTGGCGTTTCGGGGGTGCGGCGCACCGGCGCTGGTGGCTCCTGTTTTCGGGGCTGTTCCCGGCCATCGCTTATGTCCTGCTGTGGGGCGGCCTGTTCGGCCTCGAACCCATTCGTTCGGACCAGTTCGGCGGCTTCCTGCTGACCTTCGTGATCGGCATCATCGGCATAGG
>NZ_DAIQNN010000194.1:0-2996 GCF_036788415.1 Rubrimonas sp.
GGCCGCGACCCCCCGCGTCGGCGTGCTCTCCTGCGGATACCGCCGCATCGACGCCGAAGGCCGCGTGCTGGAGACGGTCGCGGCGGTCTCCGGCCCGGCGCGGCTGCGGCTGCACCTGATGTTCGCCAACCCGATCCTGCACCCCGGCGCGATGATCCGCGCGCCGCTGCTGCGCGCCCATGGCGGCTACGCCGAGGACTGGCGGCTGTCGCAGGACCTCGAGCTCTGGGCGCGGCTCGCGCCGCATACCCGCTTCGACAACATCGCCGCGCCGCTGATGGACTGGCGCCGCCATGGCGCGGCGAGCATGGCCACGCGCGACGCGGACGCCTGGTCGCGCGCCGGCGCGGTGCACCGCGCCCTGCTCGAAGCCTATCTCGGCGCGTCGGTGGAGGGCGAAGCGGCGGCCTGCGCCGCGCTCCTGTTCTGGGGCCGCAAGGCCCTGTCGCTGGAGCAGGCGCGCGCCGGCGACGCGGTGCTGCGCGCGGTGGCCCGCCGCGCGGCGCTGCGCGAGCCGCCGGGCGCGCAGCTTTTTCTGCGCGCGCGCGCGGCGGTGGCGCTGGCGCGTTCGGCGGCGGCGGCCGAACCGTCCGCGGCCCGCGCCATGCGCCTCATGGCGCTGCGCTGGCGTCCGGGCCCGACCGCGATCCGCGCCGTGCTGGCCGATCTGCTGCGCCGCGCGCCGTAGGCCGCATGAGCGAGCCGCGCGCCGGAGGCCGCATGAGCGACGCGCCGGCCGTCACGGTCGCGCTGTCGGCCAAGGACAACGCGGCGTTCCTGCCGCAGGCGATGGACACGCTGCTGGCGCAGAGCTTTCGCGACTTCGAGCTGATCACGGTGGACGACGGCAGCGCCGACGCGACCTGGGACATCCTGCAGGCCTACGCCGCCCGCGACGCCCGTGTGATCCCCCTGCGCAACGCGCGCAACATCGGGCTCGCCGCCAGCCTCAACCGCATCCTCGCAGAGGCCCGCGCGCCGCTGATCGCGCGGGCCGACGGCGACGACGTCTATCACCCCGACCGCCTCGCCCGGCAGGTCGCCTTCATGGCCGCGACCCCCCGCGTCGGCGTGCTCTCCTGCGGATACCGCCGCATCGACGCCACGGGCGCCGTTCTGGAGGTCAAGCGGCCTGTCACGGGATGGGGACGCGTGCGCATGCACATGTTCTTCGACAATCCGATACTGCATCCGGGCGCGATGATGCGCACGGCCACGGTGCGCGCCGTCGACGGCTATGATGAGAGCTATCGCGTCTCGCAGGACACCGATCTTTGGGCGCGGCTGTTCGCGGCGACGCGTTTCGACAATCTTCCCGACCCGCTGGTGGACTGGCGCGCGCATGGCGCAGCCAGCATGAAGGATCGCGACCCGGCGCGCTGGATGCCCGGCCACAATGTCAGGCGCAGAATGCTCGGCGAGTACTATGGCGGAGAGGTTGAGCTTGAGGAGGCGCTGTCGGTGATGCGGCTGTTTCGCGGCTACGATCAGGAGCCGCCGACGACCCACGTCGACGCCGAGCGCGCCTTGACGCGGCTGTTCCGGCGCGCGCTGCTGCGCGAGCCTCTGTCGGGCCTGCGCCACCTGTGCGGCGTCGTTTCCGTACGCCTCGCACAGAAGGCGGCCGAAGCGCCGCGCGCCGAGGCGCGCCGGCTCTACGCCGCGTCGCTGCGCTGGCGCCCGAGCCGCGCCGCGGCGGCGGGCCTCGCCCGGGCTGCGCTCGGCGGCTAGAGCAGGAAGTCCTCAGGCTGGCGGGCGCGAAGCTGCGCGACCTGCGCCTCGTAGGCCTCGCGAAGGCGCGCGCGCTCGTCCGCGGAGAAAGGCATGAACTTGGCGCCATTTCTCAGCAGATCGTCCTGATAGAGGGCGTCGACCGCAGCCTTGCGCTCAGCCATGCTCAGGTGCGGCTGCATTTGCTCCGCCTGCGCGACAGCGGCGGCTGATGGCGTTCTGGTTGATGCAGGGTCGGCGATCTCGGGCAGATCCGCCAGCCAGTCTCCGACCATCGCGTTCAGGACTGTCGCGGCGCCGGCGCGGTAGTCCTCATGCAGCCAGAGCCGCAGGCGCGCACCGGGGAACAGCGCCGTCATGCGATCGACGAACTCGACCCAGCACGGCGGGCGAGCCAGCGCCGCGTGGCGAATGCCTGCGAAACCGCCCAGGATCGGCCTGCAGCGCAGCCACGTCGCGTAGGCGCTCGGAAGGATGTCGTCCCAACTGCGGATCGCCACGAACAACTCCGTCTCGACGGCGGCGGCCAGCGCCCGAAGATTGCGGCTGCGAACCGCCATTCGGGGATAGACGGGGTTGACGAGCAGACCGTCGGCGTCGCCGAAGATGTTCTCCTCGCTTATGACGAGCGTGGCTCCGGCGGCGCCGTAGCGCCGCAGAGCGTCGACAAGCGCCACGCGCCGCCGCACGTTCTCGATACCCGGCCGCTGCACGTCCCTAAGGATGGCCTCCCTCAGGCCGGTCTGACGGATGTCGTCTGGCGTCAACACCGAGATCCCGCGCTCGGCGCAATCCGCGGCAAGCGCGCTCAGCACCGCCTGCATGTGCGTCGTCGCCGTCTTGTGCGCCCCGACATGCAAGCGCAGGCGTCTCGGCCCGGGCTGTCGGATCTCGCGCAGACGGTCGACGGCGGCGGCCACCTTTCCGATCACGTTCGCGTCCCTCTTTCAAAGCGGCCCGGAGCGGCTTCAACGGGCCTTGCGGCTCCCCCCATCTGAGAGGCCATTCCATGGCGGGCAAGCGTGCGGCCCTGCAAGACGGAAGAACGCGGAACCGACGGCGCGATCGTGCCCCATGGAGTGGTGTAGCTGGCGAGGGCCAGCGTGATCTCCGGCGTGGCCGGGGTCAGCCGTCGACGTGGGCGAGGCTGACGACGGGATCATCGCTGACGCTGGCGACGCTTTCCAGCGTCATGTAGCGGGCGCGTTGAACGGCCCATTCGTCGTTCTGCTCGAGCAGGATTGCACCGACCAGCCGGCGGATGG
>NZ_DAIQNN010000195.1:0-2971 GCF_036788415.1 Rubrimonas sp.
ATCGGCCGCCAGGTCGACCCGGAGACGCGCGAGTTCACAGCCGAACTCGCGCTCGGATCGCTCCCCCCGAACTGGGCCATCGGCCAGCGCGGCTCGGCGGCCATCACGGTCGACCACAGGCCCGAGGCGCTCGCGCTGCCGACAGAGCAGGTCGTCTGGCGCGCCGGGACCGCGGGCGCCTGGGTTCTCGAGGATGGCCGGGCCCGTTGGCGCCTGCTCGAACTGGGCGCGGTCACCGACGGCCGGATCGAGGTGCTCGCCGGGCTTGAGAGCAGGGCCGCCGTTCTCGAAGGGCCGACGCTCTACGAGGGCATGCGGGTGAGGCCCCAGCCATGAACCTCGCCTTCAAGGACATTCGTCACAACCTCGCCCGCTTCGTCATTACGCTCTTCGGCGTCGGGCTCCTGATCACCGCCAGTGTCGGCATGGTCGGGCTCTACCGCGGCATCGTGGCCGATGCGACGCTGCTGATCGACCGGATCGGACCCGACTACTGGGTCGTTCAGGGCGGCAAGGCGGGGCCGTTCGCGGAGTCGTCCCTGATTGCCTCGACCATGGATCGGCGCGTTGCGGGGCTCGCGGGGGTAGCGCGCGTGCGCCGCTTCATGCAATCGGACCAGCAGATCGTCCACGCGGGTGTCCAGCGGCGCGCGACGCTGGTCGGCCTCGATTATACCGAGGACGAGGGCGACTGGATCGAGCTCGTCCGTGGCCGCCCTCTCGCCCAGGGTCGCTACGAGGTGATCGCGGACGCGAGCCTCGGTTTCGCAATCGGCGACAGGATCGACCTCGCGCGCGACACCTACGAGGTGGTGGGCATCGCCCAGCACATGATAAGCGCCATGGGCGACGGGCTGATCTTCGTGACGATCAACGACGCGCTCGACATCGCGCGGCACAAGGCGAACGAGGAGGTCCGGCTGGCCCGGGCAGCCTCGGGCCTCGGCGCCATGCCCGCGGAGAGCAAGATCGCGGCGATCCTCGTCGACCTCGACCCCGGCGCGGACGCGGCCGCGCTTGTGCGCACCGTCATGGGCTGGGGCGACGCAAACATCCTCTCGAACGCGGCGCAGACCGACCTGTTCCTCAACCAGCGGCTCTGGCGCCTGCGGGTTCAGGTGCTGGCCTTCACGGCCGTGCTTCTCGCTGTCATGGCCATTGTCATTGCGCTCATCGTCTACACCATGACGCTTGAGAAGCTGACGTCGATCAGCCTCCTGAAGCTGATCGGCGCCCGCGACGGCATGATCTACGGCATGATCGTCCAGCAGGCGGCGCTGATCGGCATCGGCGGCTATGCCGTCGGGGTCGCGCTCGCCCATCTGGTGTTCCCGCTCTTTCCGCGCCGCGTCGTGCTCGACCCTGAGGATCTGGCGGTCATGCTGGGGGTCGTGCTGCTGTTCAGCCTTCTGGCGGCGCAGCTCGGCATCCGCCGCGCGATGCGGACCAGGGCGCAGGATGTCCTGTCATGACCCCGCTGCTCTCGATCCGCCATGCGGCGAAGCACTATCCGAGCGGCGACACCATCGTGAAGGCGCTCGACGGCGTCTCGCTCGACCTCCACGGCGGCGAACTCGTCGCGATCATGGGGCCGTCGGGGTCGGGAAAGAGCACCTTCCTGCTGATCGCCGGGCTGATCGACCGGCCGAGCCACGGCGAGGTGCACTTCGCCGGAAGGCCGATGTCCTCCCCCGAGAGCGACCTCGATCGGTTGCGCGACTTCCGGCGGCAGAACATCGGCTTCGTCTTCCAGAAGGCCAATCTGATCCCCTTCCTGAGTGCTGTGGAGAACGTGGCCATCGCGATGGAGATGGACGACGTCGCGCCGGGCGACGCCCGTGATCACGCGATCACGCTCCTCGAGGCGCTGGGGCTCGGCCATCGCACGGACAATCTGCCGAACCGCCTTTCAGGCGGCGAGCAGCAGCGGGTGTCGATCGCGCGGGCACTCGCGAACGACCCCAGGCTTATCCTCGCCGACGAGCCGACGGCGGCGCTCGACAGCGTCCGGGGCCGCCAGGTGGTCTCGCTTTTCCGGCAGATCGCGGACGCGCGCGGGACCGCGATCGCCGTCGTCACCCATGACGCGCGCAATCTGGACATGTTCGACCGGGTGATCGCGTTTGACGACGGCCGGATCGTTTCGCGATAGCGTCAGCCGGTCTCGTCGGGGCGGGCACGCACAACGCGGGCACGATCCCGGCTTTGCCGCGCTCGGCATGAACGGCTGAACAGGCTCCGTCTGGGCCAGGGCCATGAGGGGTCAACGCGTCGAGGTCTCATATCTCCAAGGCTGGCGACCGGACAGGATTGCGGGCGACCCAGCCAGTCGGGCGAATGGCCGTCTACCGGCTTCCGGCCCGGACACTTCGCCCGGCCGAAATCGGGAGAAGCACCACGCAAGCGGCCTGCGGAGGCGTTGCATGGCGACCGGCTGGTCCGAGCGCTCGCCGCTCATTCAGGATATCTTTCTGACGTGCACGCCATGCCCCTGATCCACCACGGCGATAGGTTTGGCAATGGCCAATAACGCCCAAGTGTGGGCGACTTAGTCTACGGTCAGTCCGACGTGGCCCAGGAGCGAGCGTACCCGGGCATCAACCCGCACGGCCTCTCGTTCGTATCCAGCGTGATCTCCGTAGCAATGGGGTTGTCGACGTGACCTGCGCGAAGGCACGAAGTTCTTACCCGGATAGGCCGATGAGCGCGCCCGCGCCATGCACGAGGTGCCCTGCGACGATTGTCGCGACCAGTTCCGGCCGCCCGTCTGCGCCTTCCCGCACCAGCACGACGTCGCCGCGCAGCCCATCGGCCAGTGCACCCCGGTCGTCGAGCCGCGCCGCACGGGCCGGGTTGGTCGAAGCCATCGCCCAGGCGTCGGCAAAGGCGATCCCGTGCGTCCGCGCCAGCCGGAATGGCGCATGGAGCAGCGCCGGATAGTAGTAGTCCGACGCCAGCACGTCGCAGAGTC
>NZ_DAIQNN010000196.1:0-2954 GCF_036788415.1 Rubrimonas sp.
CCCTGACCTCTGCAGTGCGATTGCAGCGCTCTCCCATCTGAGCTACAGCCCCGCCGTCGCGATGCGGCGCGATGGGGCGCGTCCGCTGCGGTGACGCCGTGTAGAACTCCCGCGCCACGACTGTCAAGCGGCTGCGCGACGCTGACGGTTTCGACCGCTCCGCGGCGTCCCCGATCCCGGCGGGACAGGGCGTTGCGCAGGGTTTGCGGCATTGCAGGGCCGGCGCTCGGCGGCTACACCTGCCGGCGCTGCGGGACGGGCGTTTCGCGGCGTCGGACACCGATGAGCGGAGCGCGCGCATGGCCTCGATCCTGATGATCCTCAACCTGATCCTCGACATCGCCTTCTGGATCATCATCGTGCAGGCGGTGCTGAGCTGGCTGCTCGCCTTCAACGTGCTCAACGCCAGCAGCGATTTCGTGCGCAGCCTCTATGGCGGCCTCGCGCGGCTGACCGAGCCCGTCTATCGACCGATCCGCAAGATCCTGCCCGACACGCGCCCGATGGATCTCGCGCCGCTGGTGGTGCTGATCGGCATCTTCGCGCTGCAGATCATCATCGGCAACAACGCCCGGGCCCTGATGTGAGTGTGCGCCGCAGCAACCCTGCGGTAATCCTCATCGGTCAGAACACGCGGACATCCGAAGGCTGAGGACGCAGGACATGGACTGGAAGGGCTTCATCGACGAGACCAACGGCCAGCTCGCAGAGCTGCGCGCCGCGGCGCCGGACGCAATGGCCGGGTTCTCGGCGCTGGCGAAGGCGGCCACCAAGCCGGGCGTGCTCGACGCCAAGACGAAGGAATTCATCGCGCTCGGCATCGGCATCCACGCGTTGTGCGACGGCTGCGTGGCGTTCCACACCAAGGCGCTGGTCCGCCTCGGCGCCACGCGCGAGGAGATCGCCGAGACGGTCGCGATGGCCGTCTATATGGGCGGCGGACCTGCGCTGATGTACGGGGCCAAGGCGCTCGACGCCTTCGACGCGCAGACCGGCAAGGCCTAGACGGCCCGCCTGAGAACTTCTCGGCTTCGCTGCGGGATTCGGTCGATCTGCGGTCTCGCCGCCGGCGGCGTCCGTCGGGCGCGCGTCGCGGGCCGGCGGGAGTGGCGATTTCGCCGCGCCGCCACATCATTCCGCGCCGCGCAGGCGCGGGGAGAGGGCGGCATGTCGGCGAGGTTCGGACCACAGGCGCGCGCGGCGGTGTTCGGCGCATCGGGCGGGATCGGCGGGGCGCTCGCCGCGACGCTCGCGCGCGATCCGGGCGTCGCGGAAGTGCTGTGCTTTTCGCGCTCGGGGCGCGCGCCGGAGGGGATGACCGCCGCGCCGCTCGACATTCTCGACGAGGCGGCGGTCGCTGCGGCGGCGGAGGCGGCCGGGCCGCTCGACCTCGCCATCGTGGCGACCGGGCTGCTGCATGACGGCGACCGGCTGCGCCCGGAAAAGGACATGCGCGCGCTGAGCGCGGCGAGGCTAGCGGAGAGCTTCGCGGTCAACGCG
Organism: Rubrimonas sp.; assembly: GCF_036788415.1. Taxonomy (NCBI): domain Bacteria; kingdom Pseudomonadati; phylum Pseudomonadota; class Alphaproteobacteria; order Rhodobacterales; family Paracoccaceae; genus Rubrimonas; species Rubrimonas sp. Next base: position 1,501 of record NZ_DAIQNN010000196.1, read on the forward strand.
ATCGGGCCGGCGCTCGTCGGCAAGCATGTCCTCCCGAAGATGCGCCGCGACCGGCGGGCAGTGTTCGCGGCGCTGTCGGCCCGGGTCGGCTCGATCGGCGACAACGCCGTGGGCGGCTGGTACGGCTATCGCGCCTCGAAGGCGGCGCTCAACATGATCCTGAAGAATTTCGCCATCGAGACGGCGCGGCGGCAGGGCGCGCCCATCGTGCTCGGGCTTCAGCCGGGGACGGTCGACACGTCCCTGTCGAAGCCGTTCCAGAGCGCCGCGCCGCGTCTGTTCACTCCGGAGCAGAGCGCTGCGGCGCTGCTTGAGGTCATCGCCGGGGCGACGCCGGACCAGTCCGGGCGTCTGCTCGACTGGTCAGGCGCTGTCGTCCCGTGGTGACCCTTACTGCGTGATCGCTTTCTGAGTCTGCTCGGCGCCTTTGGTGATGGCCTTTCCGCCTGCGGACACGTCCTCGCCGACGCCCTGGACCGTGTTGCACGCCGAAAGTCCGGCCAGTCCGAAGACCACGATCGCGCAGCGAATCCAGATCTTCATGCTCTCCTCCCCGTAAGGCCGGCGCGCTCCGCACCAGCCGGAGCAGAGAACACCAAGCTCCGCGCGCGCGCAACGCTCACCGCGCGCGCCGGTCGCCGTCGAGCGCGCGGATCATCGCCTCGAGTTTCGCGGCGGTCTCCTCGGCGCTGCGCCCCTCGTCCCGGACCGGGATGCGGAGCGCGCCCAGATGCGCCGGCGCGTCGTCCGCGTCGTCCGCAGCGCGTCCGGTGAACAGGGCGGCGACGGCACCGCCCAATGCTGTCGCGACAAGCAGCTCCATGCGCGCCTCCCTTTTCGATCCCTCGTGCGACCTTTGCCTGCGACGATCTGTCGCCGATGCGGGCCGCGTCAAGGGCGGCGGCCCCGCCCTCGCGCCGGTCGGGGGGATCGGCTACACCGAAGACCGCACGCCAAGGGAGCTCGCATGGCCCGCATCCTCGTCACCTCCGCGCTGCCCTACATCAACGGGGTCAAGCATCTGGGCAATCTGGTCGGCTCGATGCTGCCGGCCTGCGCCTATTCCCGTTTCATGCGGATGCGCGGCCATGAGGTGCTCTACATCTGCGCCACGGACGAGCACGGCACGCCGGCGGAACTCGCCGCCGCCAAGGCGGGCGAACCCGTCGCCGCGTACTGCGCGCGGATGCACGAGGTGCAGAAGGCGCTCGGCGCGGGGTTCCGGCTGTCCTTCGATTTCTTCGGGCGCTCCTCCTCGGCGCGCAACCATGCGCTGACCCAGCATTTCGCAGGCCGGCTCTGGGAGGCGGGTCTGATCGAGGAAGTTCTCACCCGGCAGGTCTATTCGCCCACGGACGGCCGCTTCCTGCCCGACCGCTACGTCGAGGGGACCTGCCCGAACTGCGGCTACGACCGCGCGCGCGGCGACCAGTGCGAGAACTGCACCAAGCAGC
>NZ_DAIQNN010000197.1:0-2898 GCF_036788415.1 Rubrimonas sp.
TCAAGGGCTGCGCAAGCGCCGCGTGCCGCGGCGCCCTTGACCGGCCTCCCACCGCCTCTCCAAGGGCTCGCCTCCGCTCGCCCGGAAGCTCGCGCTTCCTGTCGAACGGAGACCGGCCCATCGAGACTAAGTCTCTGTGTCGCACAGGCGGCGAGCGCTTTGGGGCGCCAAGCTGACAGCGCAGGGCGCGCGCCAGGCCGCGCGCGGAGACGCGCCGGCTTTCCTCGTGCGTCCGCGGCCGCCATGGCTGACGCGTCGCGGCAGCGCCGCTATGGTCACGCCGTAGTCGCTTGGGGGAATGGCGACGGACTTCGGCACCAGCGGGCTGCGCGGCCCAGTCTCGGACATGACCGACGCGGCCTGCGCCGCCTGGACGCGCGCCTTCCTCGACCACCTCGCCACCACCGGGCGCCCGGCGACGACACTGCTTGTCGGCCGCGACCTGCGCCCGTCCTCGCCGCGCATCGCGGCGGCGGTCGCGCGCGCGGCGGCGGCGGCGGGCCTGCGGGCGGAGGACTGCGGCGCGCTACCCACCTCTGCGCTGGCCCGGGAGGCGCTGGATCGCGGATGCCCCGCCGCCATGGTCACCGGCAGCCACATCCCCTTCGACCGTAACGGGATCAAGTTCAACGCGGCCGACGGAGAGATCGCGGAGGCGGACGAGGCTGGCGTGAAGGCCGCTCTCGCCGCGCCCGGACCCGACCGGCCTGGCGGCGGCGTGGCGACGCTCGAGGGCGTGGGCGCCCGCTATGTCGCCGGCATGCTGGCGGCCTTCCCGCCGGGGCTCCTCGCCGGTCGCCGCATCGGCGTCCGCCAGCACAGCGCGGTCGGGCGCGACCTGCTGACCGGCGCGCTGGAGACGGCGGGCGCGCATATCGCGCCGCTCGACCGCACCGAGCACTTCGTGCCGATCGACACCGAGGCGGTCTCGACGACCGACGCCGCCGACCCGGTGCGCGATGGCGGCTCCCCGGCTACGGGTCGAGATGGCGGTCGATCGCCATCCGACGATGAAGCACGCGCACGACGATGAGCGTGCCGTCGTCGCCGTCGCGCAGGATCAGGAAATGGGAGCCGCTGACCGCGCAGCGGTAGCCCTCCCGAACCTCCGCCAGGTCGCGCGTCGGCGCCGTCCCGGCGGCGACCCTCCAGGCGACGGCGTCGACGGCGCGGACATACCTTTCGGCCTGCGCGACGCCCCAGCGCCCGGCGGTGTAGTCCCAGATGTCGGCGAGGTCGGCCTTGGCGCGCGGCGTGTAATCGACGCGCATTCAGGCGCGCGCGCGCCGCTCAACCACGAAGGCGTCGATGTCGAGCGGCGCCGGCTCGCCGCTACGCTCGCCCTCGTCGATCGCCGCGCGCACGGCGGACAGGCCCGCCTCGCGCTCCTCCAGCAGGCGCAGACCGGCGCGAACCACGTCGCTCGCCGAGGCGTAGCGGCCCTCGCCGACCTTCTCGGCGATGAACTGCGCGAAGTGGTCGCCGACGATCACGGAGGTGTTGCGCGGCATGATGGCTCTCCCGAGTTTCTATACCAGAATATGGTATAATGCCGATTGGCCATCAACCGTCATCTCTCGGCGCCGCGCAGCGCTGGGCGGCAGGCCTCACATGCCGACCATCGTCGCTCGAGCAGATCGAGACGGGCGGGGACGCCCACTCGGCCGGCTCCGGCTCTCGCAAGCAGACGTCGAGCGCCGAAAGGACCCGGGCCGCCCCCGACCCGCGCGACAATCAAGGACGTCGCAGACTAACGTTCCGCAACAATAACGATTCGTAAATAATTGTTCGCCAGACGCGCCTTCCGCTCGACCTGTTGTAAGTGGATAGGAGCAGTCGCGCGTCTGAACCGGCGACGGCGATTTTCCCAAGTTCCTGATGCGCACCGCTGAAGGCGACGGCCTCCAGGGCCTCGCGTCAGCCGAACCCGGCGAGGATCTCTCGCGTCCGCGGCAGCCGCGCGAGGCTCGCCTCGATCCGTTCGCGCCAGCGCGGGCCGCGACCGAGGGCGTCGCGCCACGCCTCGGCGAGGTCGTCGGGCCGGTCCAGGGCCAGCGCTTCTACGAGGAACGCCGCCTGAGCCCGGTCCTTGCGCGCCTTCGCTTGGTCCGGCCCGTCCCGCCTGCGGTCGGCGACGATGAGCTTGTGCACCGCGAAGCGCTCGGGCCGCGGGATTTGGACGAGGACGCCCGACCGATAGAGCGCCACCGCATGGATCGGGTCCGAGATCAGGAAGTTGAGATAGCGCAGGCCCTGTGCGCTCACGCCGAGCGCCGGCAAGGGCCGCACCGCCTCCTCCCCGAAGGCCGGCGTCAGGAACTCGACCATGGCCGCGCCCCGGCTCTGGCGCCAGCGCCAGACCTGGCGGTCGAATACGCCCGGGACGGGCTCGAACTTCATCGCAGCGAGGATGTCGCCGGGCTCCTGCTCGACGCGGTCGCCGATCGCGACGGAGAGCCGCTCGAAGCTCGCCACGTCGAGATCGCCGGTCTGCGCCAGCTCGTCGAAGGGAAAGCGAAGCCCGAGCTCGCCCTGGTAGAGCGTGTAGGCGGCCGTACCGACGATCGTGCCGCCGAGGCGGAAGAGACCCGCCTTGGCGAATGCGAGCAGGAGGGAGCCCGTGTCCCGGTCGACGCCGATCATGCCCTCGGCCCGCAGAACTCGCGCAAGCCGCGCCATCTCCCGCTGGCGAGGCTCGGCCCTCTCCCTGATCTCGGCCGCGCGGGCCAGCCTGTCCCGCAGCTCCGGGGCGTCGAGACCAAGATAGCGGCTCATCATCTGGGATCCGAGCCGATAGCGATCGTAGAGATAGATCCGCCCGTTACGCTCGCGCGCCTCGACGCTGCCGACGATCCCGGCGACGCCCTCGTCGAGATGTAGCCGCAGCAGGTCCTGGTA
>NZ_DAIQNN010000198.1:0-2892 GCF_036788415.1 Rubrimonas sp.
GTCGGGACCGACAATCTCTGCCCCTATTACGACGTCGCCCTCAAGCGCGACCGCCTCGCGACGCTCGCCGACCGGCCGGAGTTCCGCTTCGTCGAGGCCGATCTGGCCGACCGCGGGGCGATGCGCGCGGTCTTCGATCTGTGCGGACCGCGCCGCGTGATCCATCTCGGGGCTCAGGCGGGCGTGCGCTATTCGCTGAGCCACCCCGAAACTTACGTCGACTCCAACCTCGTCGGTTTCATGACGATCCTCGAGGAATGCCGCCGTCTGAGCATCGCGCATCTCGTCTACGCTTCGTCGAGTTCGGTCTATGGCGGCAACGAGAAGCTTCCTTTCGCCGTCTCGGACAGCGTCGATCATCCCGTCAGCCTCTACGCGGCGACCAAGAAGGCCAACGAGCTGATGGCGCATTCCTACGCCCATCTGTTCGGCCTGCCGGCGACCGGGCTCCGCTTCTTCACCGTCTACGGCCCCTGGGGCCGGCCCGACATGGCCTACTGGAAGTTCGCCGAGGCGATCATCGAGGACCGACCGATCGACGTCTTCAACGAGGGTCGGATGGCGCGCGACTTCACCTATGTCGACGACGCGGCCGACGCCGTCGTCCGGGTCGCGGCGCGCGCCCCTGCGCCCGATCCCGATTTCGACGCCATGCGGCCCGATCCCGGATCGAGCTGGGCGCCGCATCGCGTCCACAATGTCGGCAACACCAGGCGCGAGAACCTTCTCGACATGATCGCCATGCTCGAGACCGCGCTCGGTCGCGAGGCGCGCAAGCGCTTCCTTCCGATGCAGCCCGGCGACGTGGTCGAGACCTGGGCCGACGTGTCCTCGCTCGAGCGCGAGATCGGCTATGCCCCGGCCACGCCGCTCGCCGAGGGTCTCGGCCGCTTCGCCGCCTGGTTCGTCGACTGGCGGGCGCGGCGCTAGGGCGCTAGGGCGCCACCGTCGCGACGCCGAACGACTGCTGGACCGGCGTGAGGACCGAGGTGAAGATCTGGACGAACTTGCGCAGTTCGGTCAGCGGCGCGTTGGTTGAGACCATCAGGTCGCCGTCGCGCATCTGGAAGGCGCGCGCGGCGAAGAGGCCCTCCGCGCTCGTCAGATCGAGGCGGTAGATGATGGCGCGGCGGTCGCGGTCGGCGAGTCCTTCGGCGGGCGGCCCGGGCAGGAGCGCGTCGGCCAGCTCCCGGTCCTCGAGCCGGAGCACGAACACGCCGCGCGGATCGGCGTCGAAATCCCGCAGGCCGGCCGCGGCGCCGAGCGCCGAAAGGGCCGACAGCTCGCGCGTAGGGAAAACGATCTCCGCCTGCGCCGTCGAGGCGCCGAGCGCCACGAAGCGCTCGCGGATCGGATTGAGCACGATCACGTCGCCGGGCCGGAGCGCGATGTCGAGCGCGGGATCGGCGTAGACGTCCTCGAGCATCTCTGCGCCTGCCGCCTGTCCGCGCCGCACGGCGACCTCGACCTGCTCGGGCAGACCGGGCGAGCCGCCAGCGAGCGCGAGCAGCGGCGTGAGCCGTGTGAAGCCGCGTTTGAGGAAATAGACGCCGGGCCTGTTCACCGCGCCTTGCACGGTGACCGAGCGGCTGTCGGCCGAACTCACGCGCACGTCGACTTCGGCGGCCGCGCTGAGCGGCGCGAGGCGATCGCGAATGCGCCCGCGCAGCGCGCCCGGCGTCAGGCCGGCGGCGCGCACGGCGCCGACGAAGGGCACGAAGACCTCCCCCGACGCGCCGATCCGCACCGATTGCAGCGCCGCCGCCCCGGTCTGCGCGCCGTCGGCCTCGGTCGCCGAGATCGGCGGGCCGAAGACCCCGCCGCCGCCCGGCTCCCAGACGAGCACGTCGATCTCGTCGCCGGGGCCGAGCGTCTCGGGGTCGATCGCGGGCGCTTCGAGGAAGGCTTCGGGGAAGCGGCGGGCGGGAGGGCGCTCGAGCTGCGCGGCGACCGCCGGCGTCACGCGCGCCACGAGGCCTTCGAGCGCGCCGTCCTCTTCGTCGGGATCGAGCTGGCTGGCCAGCGGGCCGCTGCGCGGCAGCGCCGCGCAGCCCGAAAGGCCGAGCGCGCCCGCGCCGGTCCACAGACCCGCTCCGATCGCGCGCAGCGCGCGCCGCCGTCCGATGTTCATCCGCTCGGCCGTTCTTCCGCCTCGATCGCCCGGCGCGGGCTTCGTTGTGGTTCCGACCGGGGCCGGGCGCCGTCGGCGGACCATCGCGCGAACGCGCGGGCTTCGCAAGCTGTTGGCGCGGACCGCGCCGCAGCGTAGATGTGACACGCGCGGGAGCTCCCGAGAGAAGGACCGCCGATGCGGACCGCGCAGGACGCGCGCGCCGACGTCGCCAAGAGCGCCGCGGAGGATCTCTATGCGGCAGATGTCGCGCTACCTCGCGCCGATCCGCGCGCGCCAGTCGGCCAGCAGATCGTCGAGCGTCGTCTCCCAGGGGATGCGCGGCGCCCAGTCGAGCATGGCGCGCGCGCGCGCGGCGTCGCCGGCCGTGCGGGGCGTGTCGCTGGGGCGCAGGCGGGTCGGATCGGTCTCGACGGCGACCGGAGCGCGCGCGCGCGCGCGCAGCGCGTCGAGCAGGTCGCGGATGCGCCGCGGCGCGCCGCTGGCGAGGTTGATCACGGTCCCGGGCGCGATCGACCGCGCGCCGAGCAGCGCCGACGCATAGGCCTCGACGACGTCGCGCACGTCGAGAAAGTCGCGCTCGGCGTCGAGATTGCCGACGCGGATCGCGGGCGGCGCCTTACCCGCCTCGATCCGCGCGATCTGCGCCGCGAAGGCCGGGGCGACGAATCGCTCGTCCTGGCCGGGGCCGGTGTGGTTGAACGGGCGGAAGCGGATCGCGTCGAGGCCTTCCTCGGCGAACTGGCCGACGAGCAGGTCGG
>NZ_DAIQNN010000199.1:0-2890 GCF_036788415.1 Rubrimonas sp.
AACATCGCTGACGCCCTGGTCGACGCGGCCCGGTTTCGGCCCTTTTCCGCCTTGCTTGGCAAGGTACGTAGTGTGTGCCCCTGTAAACAGCTCAGGGGGTCCCCGCGCGCGGGGGTCGGATGGTGGGTGGTCGGGTTCCGCTTGACCTGCGCCGGAGGGTGAATCGGCCCTCGCGGCAAGGGTTTGGGTCTCGACGGGTCGGCGCGACGCGCGGGCCTCGGCGGGGTCGGAACGTCGCGCGGACGAGCTTGGAGGAAGGTGTCGGGCGGTTTCCCCATTAGGCCCTGGGGTTTCCCGGGGTGGTAACGGGGATCAGGCCCGGCGGTCATCGGAGATGCTCGCCCATGTCGAAAGAACGCTGGTTCCTCCCCGAAAATCTCGACGCGCCCGTCGCGGAGATCGTGCTGTCGCCGCGGCGCAAATCGCGCGGCGAAACCGAACGCCTGGAATCGGGAGAACGTCCGCGGCATCGGCCCGCCGAGCCGTGCCACGGCGAGTAGCCGGATCGGGAGGAGATCCTGGATGATCGCCGCGCGAGGTTACGTTGCGCGGAGTGCCGCCTTTCGCGCACATCAGCCACAGCATGAGGACATTGGCAACGCTTTACGCTTGCATATTCGGAGTGGCATCCTGAATATGCGAGGCATGCTCCAGCGCCGCATCGCGCCCGCCTTGTCCGTCCTCCTCGACGAGAGCCCCGCCGTGGCGCTGATCGGTCCGCGTCAGGTCGGCAAGACCACGCTCGCGCTCGCTGTCGCGGAAGATCGGCCCTCTGTGTACCTCGATCTGGAGTCGGAGGGTGACCGTGCGAAGCTCGCCGAGGCGGAGCTCTACCTCGGCCAGCACGAGGACAAACTCGTCATCCTCGACGAGGTGCACCGCGCGCCGGGCCTGTTCCACAACCTGCGCGGCGTCATCGACCGCGGGCGACGCGCGAGGCGCAGCGTCGGGCGGTTTCTGTTGCTCGGCTCGGCCTCGGTCGATCTGCTGAAGCAGTCGGGCGAGACGCTCGCCGGCCGGATTGCCTATCTCGAACTTCACCCCATCGACGCGCTGGAGACGGCCCCGGACGACGCAGAGCGGCTCTGGACCCGCGGCGGGTTTCCCGAGAGTTTCCTCGCCGCCAGCGACCGCGCCAGCCTGCGCTGGCGGCGCGACTTCATCCGCACCTACCTCGAACGCGATGTGCCGATGTTCGGGCCGCGCATCCCGGCGGAGACCCTGCGCCGGTTCTGGACCATGCTCGCGCATCGGCAGTCGAGCCTGCTCAACGCCTCGGAGCTCGGCCGCGCGCTCGGCGTCGACAGCAAGACGGTCGCCGGCTACCTGGACTTGCTCGTCGACTTGCTGCTGGTCCGCCGCCTCCCGCCCTGGCACACGAACATGGGCAAGCGGCTGGTGAAGTCGCCCAAGGTCTACGTGCGCGACAGTGGCCTCGTCCACGCGCTGCTGGGACTGGAGACGCTGGAGGACATCCTCGGCCACCCGGTCGCCGGCGCCAGCTGGGAGGGATTCGCGATCGAGACGCTGATCGCCGCGGCCCCGGAGGGCGCCGAGGCGCACTTCTTCCGCACCGCCGCCGGGGCGGAGATCGACCTGCTGCTGTCGCTGCCCGGCGGCCGCCTCTGGGCCGTCGAGATCAAGCGCAGCCTCGCGCCGAAGATCGAGCGGGGCTTCCACATCGCCTGCGACGACCTCAAGCCCGAGCGGCGGATCGTCGTGTATCCAGGGGCTGAGACCTTCCCGATGGCGCATGGCGCCGAAGCGGTGTCGCTGCGGACGATTGCGAGCGTGCTTTCGCCGTCACGGTGAAATTGTCTTGCCTGTGCGCCAGCTGACTGCCAGCGCTGTGTAAGCCTGACCGCAAAAGCCGACGTTTCAGCCAGTCTCGAAGAGCCTTTGATCTTCGCTCTTATCCACCAAACAAAGCAGAGCCGCCGTGCGGCTCTCCTGCTTCGCCTGGACTTACGATATTCGCAGCTGACCCGCCGCCGCTACCCGGAACAGATGTCCCGGGCCCGCGACCAACGGCAAAGGCTCGCTTTCCCTCGTAGACCCGAGGCGGTTCAGAGACCCGGGCAACGGGGCTCGGTTCATCGCCAGCCCGGCGCCGGAACGAAGGCCCGGCGATCGCCCGCTTTCCTCGGCTTCCGCTGCGGCTCGGTCTGCTTGATCGTCGGCGCGATGGCAAGCTCATTCAGCGACAGCAAACGTGGGGCGTTCCGGAGCGGAAAGTCCGACGGGTTCTGGAGCGGGAACGCGCACGGACACCGGGAGAGAAACTGGGCGGGAAGCGCGACCGGAAACCGAGCGGGACACTGCGCCGGAAACCGGTCCGGAAATCGGTGACAGGTGTTGCGTCGTTCGGCGACTGTGGCCGTGGTGGTGGGCAGCGCGGTCGGTGTCGCGGCGAGCCGAGCCGCCGCCTACGCAGACATCGTCGGGGTCGGGGGCTGGAACAGCGCGACGGACGTCGGCGCGGCGATCGCCGGAGCGATCATGCCGGCCGTCGGCGCCGGTCCCGCGGCCTGCGCCGGTGGCGAGCGATGATCGTGCGGACGTTCCAGAGTTCCTAGGGGCAGCCGCGTCCCTGGCGGTCGTGGACGCGTTGCAGCTCGTCGAGGGCGGCGGCGACGGTCGCATCGGTGCAGGTGTCGGTCATGGCGTCTGATCCTTGTGTTGCGCTGTGGGGGATGCGGCGCCCGTCGTCGGGGCGCCGCGTCGTTCGGTCAGTAGGGCAGCTCGGCGAACGTCAGCCGGAGGCGGGCGAGCGCGTAGGCGACCTGCGGGTCGCCGTCGGGCGCCGGCTCTGGCTCGGGGAGGTCCTCGTCGTCCGCGAGCGGCGCGATGATGATTTCGTCGTCGGCGACGGTGATGATGCTGGCCATGT
>NZ_DAIQNN010000200.1:0-2881 GCF_036788415.1 Rubrimonas sp.
TCATCTCCATTGAACGGTTCCAGTCGCTTGCGAACGAAGGGAAGCTCGTGTCGCTTTCGTTCTGGCGCGACGAAGCGGCGATCGCCGCCTGGCGGGGGACGGATCGACACCGCGAGGCGCAGACGGCGGGACGGACGGCGATCCTGGCCGACTATCGGCTGCGCGTGGCGGAGGTCGTGCGGGACTACGGTCTGACCGAACGCGACGAGGCCCCCGCGGACAGCCGGAAAGCGCTTGAGACATGAGCGCGCCGTCCCTTCGGACCGAACTGCCGCTCTTGGCCATTCTCGCGCTGCTCTGGGGTTCGTCCTACCTGTTTATCAAGGTCGCCGTCGCCGAGATCCCGCCCGTCACGCTGATCGCCCTGCGCGTCCTCGGCGCCGCGGCCTTCTTGATGGTCGTGTTGGCGGTTCGCGCCCAGCGGCTGCCGCGCGACGCGCGGACATGGCGGATGCTCTTGGTTCAGTCGTTTCTCAACAGCATCGGGGCATGGACGGCGCTGGCCTGGGGCCAGCAATTCGTGGACGCCGGCCTCGCCAGCGTCCTTAACTCCACCTCCCCGATCTTTGTCCTCTTCTTCACCGCTTTCGTCACGCGGCATGAACCCCTCGGCATGGGCCGTGGAGCCGGCGCTGCGCTCGGCCTGCTCGGCGTGTCGTTGGTCGTCGGCACAGACGTCCTGCGCGGCCTGGGCGATCAGGTGGCAGGCCAGCTCGCATGCCTCGTGGGCGCGGCGCTTTACGCAGGCGCCGCGGTCTACGGGAAGAGGTTCGGCCACGTCGGGGCTGTCGCAACGGCTGCAGGCACCATGATCTGGGCTTCTGTCATCCTCGTACCGCTCGCCTTGGTGGTCGACCGCCCCTGGACGCTGTCACCGAGCGCCGCGGCCATCGCCGCCACTGGCGTGCTGTCGATTATGTGCACCGGCGTGGCGCTGATGGTCTACTTCCGCCTCGTGAAGACCCTTGGGTCCATGGGCGTGGCCAGCCAGAGCTACCTGCGCGCCGGGATCGGCGTCGTTCTCGGCATAGTGGTACTCGGCGAGACATTCACGCCGACGATCGGACTTGGGCTGTTCGCCGCAATCGCGGGCGTCGCGCTCATCAACGCGCCTCGGCAATAGCCGGATCCACGCTAAAGCTCTCCCGGTTCCGGCCGGTCGCGGAGTGGACTGTCGCGACTGGTGGAACACCATTGGCGTGACAGGCAGATGTCCTTTGGGAGTCAGCCGCTCCCGGGTCGAAGCGGAGACACCGGAGCTACAAGGCTGACGGCCGGGGCTGGTTTCCCGGGGCGCACTCCATTGTCTGACGACGGGACACATGCGCTTCGTTGAAGATGCGTCATCTCCATGTCAGCCGCAGTTGTTATGGCGTCGCCAAATCTCGGTGTCGTGGCCGGCGGGAACGTTGAGGCAGGGGTCCGAGCCGTACCCCCTCAGGATGTTGTAGCGTTCGATCTGCGCCTTCGTCAGCAACGCCGGCGTCGAGAGATGGCGCGACAGATGAACGAACCGAAGCTCGGCCCGGGCGACCTCGGCCGCGGTGACGAGCGACCTCAGTCGCACGTCCTCCAGCGCGCCAGCCCGGAACGCGGCTTCCAGCGCCTCCTCGGCGGCTATCAACCGGGCCCCGGCTGCGATCGCTTCTGCCTTCATTTCCGCGAAGATCGCCTCGATGGCGGCGATCTGCTCAGCGCCCAGAGGGATCTCGTCGCGCAACTCCAGCAGATGGGCCGGGCCGGGGACGCCGTTCAATTCGGCCGCCAGCGCCAGACCCCAGCCCCCGCCGCGACGCAGTTCGTCGATGTCGCCGGCCGACAGGCTCTTGATGGCCCGACGCTCCAGACCGGCGTAGGGGGCCGCGTGGCCGCCGTGGCCCTGGGCGTCGAGGATAGCGGGGGCGAGGGCGAGGGCGAGCGACAGGGGGGACAACGCTTTCATGGGCGAAAGATCTCCATCGGTGTTTCCGCCCGGATAGCGTGATCTCGCGCGCGCACTTATGATCTCGATCATGTCCCCAGAGCTCGTCCGCCTTTTCGACGGTTCGGAGCCGCGCCCGCTGGCCGGCGGGGCGTGGCTGTTCCATCCGGGCGACCCGGTGCGACGGATGCATCTTGTCACCGAGGGGACGGTGGCGCTGTCGCGGGTGACGGGAACCGGCGCGCCGGTGACGCTCCAGCGGGCGCGGGCCGGGCAGGTTCTGGCCGAGGCGTCGGCCTATGCGGCGGTCTATCACTGCGGCGCATGCGCGGTCGCGCCCACGATGATGCGCGCCCTGCCGGTGGCGCGTTTTCTGGCGCGGCTGGCGCAAGACCCTGAGCTTGCGCAGGCTTGGGCGGCGCATCTCGCCTACGCCGTCCAGGCTGCGCGGCTCCTTGCCGAGATCCGCACCCTGCGGACCGTCGCCGAGCGGCTGGATGCGTGGCTGGGCGAAGACGGATCGCTGCCGCCCAAGGGCGCCTGGCAGCAGGTGGCGGCCGAACTCGGCGTGACGCGCGAGGCGCTTTATCGGGAACTTGCGCGCCGCCGCGAGCATCGACGCCTCGGCGAGCCTCACCGCTAATCCGGCCTCTCGACAGCTTAGTTTGCTCCCAGTCTCACTGTGGTGCCCCTCGCGGTTCCCGCCGGTCGCGGGGCGGATGGCGAACCCGGAGGCCGTTCGCGCGAGCGGCGCGAGTCTCTTCAAGCGCCGCATTTCGACGAGGCTGCGTCGTCGCAACCTGGGTCTTGGTCAGGCCCCCCGGCGCTCACGCCAGGATGCGCACGCCCCTGCCGCTGGCCTGTCATTCGTCCTGCGCGATCCGCGTGAACCGGCCCGCCAGATGTTCCTGCGCCCACCGATAGGGCGCCGGGCCGAAGCTCGCTCGCGCGACGCCGAGA
>NZ_DAIQNN010000201.1:0-2859 GCF_036788415.1 Rubrimonas sp.
TCAGGTGAAGGTCGAGATCCTCGGCTTCACCACGCGCCAGTGGAAGGGCGGGCAGGCGCGCGAGGCGTGGCTGAAGGCGGGGCGGCCCGCCAATCCGGGCCGGCTCAACGACCTGCGCCACATCGTCTACAAGGCGGCCGATGCGCCGTGGCGGCGGGCGCGGCGCAATCTCGGTCTGATGATGCGCGAGGGGCTGCTCAAGGAGAACATCGACGGCGAGGCGCTGGAATGGGCGCACAAGCGCCTGATCGGGCGGCCCGAGGCGCGCAAGGTGCTGGTGGTGATCTCAGACGGCGCGCCGGTGGACGACTCGACCCTGTCGGTGAACCCCTCCACCTATCTTGAGCGCCATCTGCGCGACGTGATCGCGATGATCGAGCGGCGCGGGCAGGTCGAACTGGTCGCCATCGGCATCGGCCATGACGTGACGCGCTATTACGACCGCGCGGTGACGATCACCGACGCCGAGCAGCTCGCCGGGGCGCTGACCGATCAGCTCGCGGCGCTGTTCGACGCCGAGCCGCAGGCGCGCCGGCGCGCGGGGCGCGGCGGGCGCGGGCCCCGCCGGCCCAACCGCTGAGCGCCTTCAGCGCGCCAGACCCATCGCCGCAAGCCGCTCCGCCCCCTCGACGATCCGGGAATGGTCGCGCAATTCGAGGATCAGCCGCGGCGCGGCGCCGGTCCGCCGCAGCGCCGCGAAGATCGACGGCCAAAGGATGGTGCCCTCGCCCGGAACCCAGTGGCGGTCGGCGTAGCCGTCTGCGTCCTGCAGATGCACATGCTCGAGCAGCGCGCCCGCCGCCGAGATGAAATAGTCGACCGGCGGCGCCCCGGTCGCGCCATGGGCGTAGTGCGCGTGCCCGGTGTCGACCGACAGGCGCACCGCCTTGCTCTCGAAGGCGCGCGCCAGCTCGACGCGCGCTTCGGGCTCGCGATCCTCGATGTTCTCGACGACCAGCGTCACACCCTGATCCTCCGCGCGCGCGACGACAGGGCGGAGGTTCTCCAGCACCCGCGCGATCTGGCCATCGCGTCCGTTGTCGTAATTGCGCAGGTTGAAGCTGTCCCATGTCGAGAAGGGGCTGTGGATCACCATCTGGTCGGCCCCGACTGCGGCGCAGACGTCGAGGCCGGTCAGCAGGCGCCGGCGGCACACGGCGGCGATCTCGGGATCGAAGCTGTCGAGCGGCAGGCTCCAGAACGGCCCGTGGATGCCGATCCGCCCGCGATGGCCCGACAGCAGCTCCGCCTCGCGCGCGGCGACCGAGCGCCAGTCGCCGTCGAGCAGTTCCGGCATGTGGAAATCCTGCAGCTCGACGTCGCGCTCGGCGTCGAACAGCCAGTTGCGCAGGCCTTCGAGCGAGGCGCAGGTCACGGCGGCGCCGAGGACGGGGAGGGCGGTCATGGGCGGCTTCCTTGGGGCTGGGCGAGAGCGGGATGTCGCGGGCGGCTTGACTGCGCCGCATCGCAGCATACGTGCCGTGCAGCCCGATGTCAGGAGATTCCATGCGACACCCCGCGCCGCGCCCGCCCCTGTTCACCCGCATTCTCTTCGCGATCCCCGTCTTCGGGCGGATCCTGCGCGAGATCAACGAAGGGCGCGACGGCGCTTTCGTCTGGTTCGCAGCGAGCCTCGCCGGGCTCGTCGGCGTTCTGGCGTTGGGCTTCGGCCTCGCCGGGCTGGTGGCGGGCATGCTGTTCATGACGTTGGTGATGTTCCTGCTGATCGCCACCATCGCGAAAGGCTGACGCGAGCGGCGGCCCCGCGCCGGGGGAATCGACATTCCCGGCGCGCGCGGCTAAGGACGCGGCTTCGGGCGCGTCCTCATGCGCCGCCCCCAGAAGATCAGGGCCGCAAGACGCATGGAACAGGTCGTCCTCATCATCCATCTGATTCTCGCGGTCGTGCTGATCGCCGTGGTGCTGCTGCAACGCTCCGAAGGCGGCGCCCTCGGCATGGGCGGCGGCGGCGGCGGTCTGGTCTCGAGCCGCGGCGCCGCGACCGCGCTTTCGAAGGTGACCTGGGGTCTGGCGATCGCCTTCATCGCGACGAGCCTGACCCTGACCGTGCTGGCGGCCCAGCAGCGCGGCGCCTCGGCGGTGATCGACGCGGGCGAAGCGCCGGCGGCTCCGCCGGCGGGGCTCGACTTCACGCCGCAACTGCCTCCGATCGGCGACGGCCCGCTGGCGCCGCCGCCGGCGGAGTGATCCCGATCCGCTCGCCTCACGCCTCGGCGCTGTTGAGCGGCGACGCAAAATCCGGTATTTCCCGACTCCCGTGATGCGAAATCTGGCCCCGCCGCGCAGGCGTGGCCCTTCTTGAGTCGGTCGCGGGGGCTTCTCGATGGCGCGCTACATCTTCATCACGGGCGGCGTCGTCTCGTCGCTCGGCAAGGGGCTTGCGGGGGCGGCGCTCGGCGCGCTGCTGCAGGCGCGCGGCTTCACGGTGCGGCTGCGCAAGCTCGACCCCTATCTCAACGTCGATCCCGGCACGATGAGCCCGTTCGAGCATGGCGAGGTTTTCGTCACCGACGACGGGGCCGAGACCGATCTCGACCTCGGCCACTACGAGCGCTTCACCGGCGTGCCCGCCTGCCGCACCGACAGCGTGTCCTCAGGGCGCATCTACTCAAATGTGCTCGAAAAAGAGCGGCGCGGCGACTATCTCGGCAAGACCATTCAGGTAATTCCGCATGTCACCAACGAGATCAAGGACTTCCTGAGCATCGGCGACGGCGATGTCGATTTCATGCTGTGCGAGATCGGCGGCACGGTCGGCGACATTGAGGGGCTTCCCTTCTTCGAGGCGATCCGCCAGTTCGCGCAGGAGCGGCCGCGCGGCCAGTGCATCTTCATGCA
>NZ_DAIQNN010000202.1:0-2849 GCF_036788415.1 Rubrimonas sp.
AGAAGATCCGGCTGGTCCAGGGCGACACCGACCGCATCGCCAAGGGCGGCGGCACCGGCGGGTCGCGCTCGGTCACGATGCAGGGCTCCTCGATCTGGGGCGCTGCGGATGCGTGGGTCGAGCGGATCAAGCCGTTCGCGGGCGAGGAGCTGGAGGTGTCGGCGGCCGACGTCGAGTTCGTCGACGGCCAGTTCCGCGTCGCGGGCGCCGACGTCGCGCTGGGCGTGATGGAGGTCGTCGCCCGCGCCCGCGCCAAGGGCCGGCAGGACCTGCTGGCGGAGGAGCGCGAGACGGTGGTCCCCGGCCGATCCTACCCCAACGGCGCCCATTTCGCCGAGGTCGAGGTCGACCCCGAGACCGGCGTGGTGGCGGTGGTGAAATACACCGTGGTCGACGATTTCGGCGTCCTGATGAACCCGATCCTGGCGCGCGGGCAGGTGCACGGCGGCGTGGTGCAGGGCATCGGCCAGGCGATCACCGAGCATGTGGTGTATGACGACGACGGCCAGCTCGTGTCCGCCAGTTTCATGGACTACGCCATGCCGCGCGCCGACGACGCCCCGATGATGGACTTCCACCACGAGGGCACGCCCTCGACCGCCAACGCCATCGGCATGAAGGGCTGCGGCGAGGCCGGCACCGTCGGCGCGCTGGCCGCCGTCACCAACGCCGCGCTCGATGCGGTGTGGGAGGCCGGCGTGCGCCACGTCGACATGCCGATGACGCCGCTGCGCATGTGGGGCTGGCTGCGCGACGCACGCAGGCCGATGGCGGCGGAGTAGGGCGAAGGGCCGCGCACCGGCGGAAGCTGTTGCGCGGCGCCCGAAAACGGCGTGACGCCACTGGATAAGGGAAATTTTAAGGTGCTTCCTTTCACTCTGCCCTCTCTGATCTTCCCATGATGGAGTGGGGCTGGAAAAAATGTTGAAAAATCTCAGCATGCGTAACAAGACTCTCGTTGGCGTCGCGCCCACGTTGCTTCTGTTGCTATTCATTGCGGGAGTTGCGTTATTTCAGGTCAGCCGTCTCGCGAATACTAGCAAGTGGGTGGACCATACAAATGTGGTCCTGCGAGAAGCAGACCAGATCATCGGCGACGCACTGAACATGGAAACCGGCCTGCGCGGCTACCTGCTGGCGGGCCGCGACGAGTTCCTCGACCCCTATCGCGATGGCGAGGTCGCCGCCTTTGAGATGCTGGCGTCCCTCCAGCAAACGGTCAGCGACAACCCACCTCAGGTGGCCCGCCTCAAAGAGGTGGAAGCCATATTGCGTGAGTGGCAGCGCGACTCCGCAGCGGTGGAGATTGAGTTGCGTGCCTCGATCGGCGACGCACGAACGATGAATGATCTTGTAGCTCTATTCCGTCAAGACAGTGGCAAAGCTAATTTCGACAAGTTCCGTGGTCAGATCGCCGTTTTCGTCGAGCGCGAAGAAGTGCTGCTCACCAAGCGGCAGGAGGACTTGGAGGCCGCGCTCTCGTCGGGCGGCGCAAGCGACAGCGAGATTCGCGCGGCGCTCGAGTGGACCAACCACACTTACCGCGTGCTGCTGATGGCCCAGAACCTTCTTGCGGCGGCGGTCGACATGGAGACTGGCTTTCGCGGCTATCTTCTCGTGGGGGACCCCGCCTTTCTCGAGCCATTCGAAAATGGGCGCGCTGCATTCGCAGCCGTGGCGACCGAGGCGGCGAAAACCGTCGCCGACAACCCGGCGCAGGTAGAGCTCATCGGCGAAATGCGCGCCGTGATTGAAGGCTTGGTCGTCGACATCTTCGAGCCGATGATCGCCCTTCGCACGGTGATCGGTGACGCGCCGACGATGGATGACATGGCCGACCTCGTGGGCGAAGCGCGCGGGAAAGCGTACTTTGACCAGTTTCGCAAGATGATGGGGGACTTTGCGGCGATAGAAGAGCAGCTGATGGCGGCTCGAAAGGTTGAAAACGAATCAACGCTCTGGTGGACGTTCGCGCTCGTCATCGCAGGGACGGCCCTGGCGTTGGCGCTTGGCGTGGGCCTTGCTCTGGCTGTCGGTCGAGCCGTGGGTCTTCCGATCACGGAGACGACGTCCAGCATGCGCGCACTGGCCGACGGCAACACCGATGTGAAGATCTTCGGAGCGGAGCGCCGGGACGAAATCGGAGAAATGGCGAAAGCGCTCGACGTATTCCGCGATGCGGTCCGCTCGCGAGGCCTTGACGCCGAACGCACGCGGGAGCGTGCGGCGATGATGTCCGAGTTGCAGGCTGCTCTCAGGGTCGTGGTCTCGGCTGGCGCGGCTGGTGACTTCTCCAAACGCGTCTCGGAGAAGTTCGCCGACTCCGATCTGAACGAGATCGGCGACGGGCTGAACCGTCTGGTCGCCTCGGTCGAGACCGGCGTCGCCGAGACCGCGCGCGTGATGGGCCGGCTGGCGGAGGGCGACCTGACCGAGCGGATGCGCGGCCATTTCGAAGGCGCCTTCGCCGACCTGCAGCGCGATGTCGAGGCCACTGTCGAGCGGCTGCGCGAGGTGGTGTCCGAGATCGCGGGCGTCAGCGGCGACATCGCCTCGGCGACCGAGGAGATCGCCTCCAGCGCCCGGCAGGTCTCCAGCCGCGCCGAGCAGCAGGCGGCGGCGCTGGAGGAGACCTCGGCGACCATGGAGCAGATGGCCGCCTCCATCGCCTCCAGCGCCGACAACGCGCAGCGCGCCGCGGGCCTCGCCCACGACACCGAGACCCGCGCCGGCGAGGGCCGCAAGCTCGCCGACGCGTCGGAGACGGCGATGAAGCGGATCGCCGAGGGCTCCTCGCGGATCGCCGACATCACCGCGCTGATCGACTCGATCGCCTTCCAGACCAACCT
>NZ_DAIQNN010000203.1:0-2827 GCF_036788415.1 Rubrimonas sp.
TACGCGAGCGCCCCACCAAGAACCCTGCCGCCTGTGGCGTCCGACCGATCGCCAAGAGACAGGCTTGATCGACGACGGGGTGTAAGCAGGATTTTAGGTAATTCCTGCGAGAGTAGCCGCTGTATTGGGTGTGCCACTGCGCGGCTACGGCATTTTGGAGAGTTCATTCATGGCAGACATTGAGCGGTCGCCGCTGTCGCGCGACGCTTTCGCAGAGCTTGTCGTCGCGCGCCTGCCCGACAACAACGCCAGCGAGATCACGCCGGCCGACGTGCGCATCGTCTTTGACGGGCTCGCCGACAGCGCCTTGTGGCACGACGAGGCCGCTGCAGGGGCGAGCGCCTACGATGTCGCTGTCGCCAACGGGTTCCAAGGCGATGTGGCGGCCTGGCTCGGCTCGCTGATCGGTCCTGAGGGACCGCGGGGCGTTGAAGGGCCGCGGGGAGCTGAAGGCCCGGCGGGCGTGTCCGGACCCGCCGGCCCGGAGGGCCCTGCGGGGCAGGCCGGCCCCGAGGGACCAAAGGGCGATCAGGGCGAGAGCGGCCGCGCGGTGACCGGCGTGCGGCAGGTGACCGCCTCGCGCATCGAGATCGGCGCCGCAGACGACGGGGCCGTCATCCGATCGCTGGCGGACACGGTGACCGAGGTGGTCCTGCCGACGGACGGCTCCGTTGCCCTGCCGCTGGGCGCGGTCGTGCACGCGTTGCAGGACGGCGATGGCCTCGTTCGCTTTGTCGCCGAGAGCGGGGCCGCGCTTGTCGTCCCGGAGATGTTCCTGCCGGAGACGCGCTTCCGACACGGCGCGATCACCGCGGTGAAGATCGCGCCGGACACCTGGCGCGTGAGCGGCGACGCCGCGTTCGCGCAGAACGTTTTTCTGGAGTCGGACGGCGGCGCGGCTTCCGGCGTGCTGACGCTGCCGGACCTGTCCATCACGCTCAGCGCCGAGCATTCGGGGGCGATCATCGAGACCGCCGCCGCCGCGCCGGTGACGATCCTCGCGCCGGTCGCGGACGACATTCCGGTCGGCGCGGTCATCAAGATCGTGCAGGCCGGCGCTGGTACGGTGCGCTTCGACGCGGCCGCTGACGCGACGTTGCTCTATTGCGGCACGAAGGCGCCGCACACCGCCGGCCCCAACGCGCTGGTGGCGCTCTACAAGACGGCCCGCGGGACATGGCGGATGACTGGCGATCTGGCCCTGCTGAAATCCTTCGCCTGAGCCCTCCTCTCCTGCGCCGCCCTTCGCGCTCGAAGGGCGGCGCAGGAGGGGGCCTTCAAGCACGAAGGGTGGCGCCGGGCGGTGTCGCCCGCAGCCAACCCCGCCACCTCCGCGGAACGTTGCCTGAGGCCAGTCGCGGCCATGTCTCGGCGGCAGTCGTGCTGCGACGCGAACGAGCGTCCCGCGTCCATCCCGATCGGGCGCGCTGATCCGAGCAGCGTGGCTGCATCCCCACCGCCTGCAGAGCAGGGTCCGGCATCCGCCTTTCGACCGCGTCCCGCGGTCGAAAGAAAGGATTCGGCCCATGACCGCGCGCACCCTTCACCCCGACGCACCGCGCCCCGGCCACGCCAGCCCGTGGGGGGCGATCCAGCACGTCGCGCCGCTCGTCGACGGCGTCGTCTTTGTCTCGACCGCAAGCCATCGCGGCGCGTGGCTGTCGCCCGAAGCGCAGGCGCGCATCCCTGAGGCTATCCGGCCCATGCATGGACGGACGTGGTTTGAGGAAGACTGCGAGATCTGGGCGGTCCTGCTCGTCTTCGGCGTCCACGACGCCGAGAACAGCCGCAGCCGCGCCGTCGAAGCGCTCGCGCACTGGAAGCCCGACTGGCTCGACGCGATCGCGCCGCTCGCGGGCTGCGTCAACGCCGCCCAGGTCCGCCGCATCCGCGACCTGCACGAAAGCTACGCCACAGACGTCAGGCCGGACATCGACGCATGGCGACGCGGCAGCGTCAACGGCGCCGTCGAAGGCTGGGTCGGCGAGGTGTGGTTCACCGTCTCCGCCGCCGGCGAAGCGGTCGGTTGAGGGAGGCGATCATGACGCAGACGCCCTTCCATCAACCGCACACCCATACCGAACTCGTGCTCGGCGCGGTCACGCCCTGGGGCTCGCTGCTCGAGGCCGACGAATTCGTCGGGCCGCTCGTCGCCGTCACGGCGCGCTACGGCCAGGGCGTCTTCCTGCCCGACCACGCCCGGGCGCGGCTAGACGGCCTCGCCTCGCCGCACGGCCAGGCCTGGTGGGGCTGGAGCGTGGGCGCCGCGGCCGCAGCGCTCGCCTGCTGCGCCGACGAGCCGCTGGCCAACATCTGGATCAACACGCTCTACGCCGAGCGGCCGGACTGGCTCGACACGCTCGCACCGCGCTGCGGACTGCCGAACGCCGCGCAGGTCCAGCGCATCCGCGTCCTGCACGAGCGGTTCAACCTCGACGGCCTTCCTACCTTGCGCGCCTTCGCCCGCGAGGACGACACCGGCATGGTCCATGGCTGGATCGGAGACAGGCTCTTCGTCGGGATCGAGCCCGACGGCCGGGCGCACTCGTGAGCGCCCGGCGATGAACGCGATCCTCCTGCGCATCCTGCGCCACGACGCGCGCGCCTGGTACGGCGAGGCCGGCGATCCCGACGCGATCCGGCGCGCCGTGCGTTGGGGCGCGGCCACCGTCCGCCACGCGCTGGCAAGCCCGGGCGGGCATGTCTGGATCGCGCCCCATGGCGTGGCCGTCCACTACACCAGGCCCGGCTACGGCGACTGCCGCTTGCAGGCCTGCACCCTGCCGACCTGCGGCACGGCGCTCGCGGCGATCGTCGCCGGCGTCCC
>NZ_DAIQNN010000204.1:0-2820 GCF_036788415.1 Rubrimonas sp.
GAGAGCCGCCAGGCCAGCGTCACGCCCTCCGCCGAGAGCGGCGCGAGGAAGTCGATCTCGACGCGCTGGTCGCGGAAATCGGCGTCGTTGGTGTTGTCGGAGCCGAAGCGCAGCACCTGCGCCAGCGTCGCGCCGCCGTCGAAGCTGACGAGCACCTCGCCTGTCATGGCGTCGAACGGGCGCCAGTGGCTGTCGAAGGCGAGCGTCAGCGCGACCTGCTCCACCGCGCCCAGCGCCGGCAGCGCGAAGCCGAGATCGGTCCCGAGCGTGGCGAAGGCGGGCGCGGCGGCGGCCGGGCTGGTCCAGCCCGCCGCGTCGCCGTCGTCGAAGGTGTCGGTCAGCAGCGCGCCGCCCTCGGCCTCGACGATCACGGTCTTGGCGTCGCGGCTGACATTGCCCTCGGCGTCGGTCGCGACCAGCGTCAGCCGGTGCAGGCCGGGCTTGAGCGCGACCTCGAGCGGCGCGCCGTCGGTCTCGCCCAGCTTCTCGCCGTCGGCGTCGAACCACGCGTAGACCGTGGCGCGCGCCTCCAGCGAGGCCGAGGGGTCGAGCGCGACGGTCGCCTCAAGGCCCTCGGCCTCGACCACGAGCGTCCCGCCGGCCTTGGCGATGGTGATGGTCTCCGGCGCGCCGAGATCGAGGCCGGTGAAGGTCTCCTGATGGTCCACCCGCTCGAAGTAGCGGTCGAGGCCCACGAACTTGGTGTGGGTCGTCACCTCGCCGTTTTCGGGGTCGATCACCACCAGCCGCATGGCGCCGTTGCCGCCGCGCCCGCCGAGCGACGGGTCGCCGGCGCCGGTGATCTCGCCGGAGATGCCGTTCTGGTAGTTGACCATGATCTGCAGCACGGGGTTGTCGCCCGCCGCGAGGCTGGTCACGGTCTCGGCCCCGTCGAGGAAGTTGTGGCCGTTGAAGGTGAAGACGATGTTGGGATATTTCGACGCCAGCTCGCGCCACATGTCCTCGCCGTCGTTGACGTTGCGCGGGTTGGCGCGGATGGCGTAGCCCCAGCCGCCGTTCTCGCCGGTCAGCGGCTCGGTCGTCGGGTCCACGCGCTTGTCGCCGCCGTTCCACGAGTGGGTGTCGATGATCACGCGGTGGTCGAGATGGCCCTCGATCACCTCGCCCGCCCAGCGCAGCACGTCGTCGGGCGCGCCGAACTCCAGGCTGAGGATCAGCCAGTCGGTTCCGTCGGGCGCGGTCAGCGTCGTGAAGTGGTTGCGGATCGAGCCGGCGTAGTCCGAACCGTTGGCGAACGTGTCCTCGCCCACGTCGAAGCCGTCATAGGTCCCGCCGCCCTGCGCCGGCGTCGCGCCGACCTGCTCGGGGGTGAAATACGCGTCGATGTCGCTCTCGAAGCTGAACGCCGACGAGAAGCCCGGCCGCTGCTGGTCGTGGTTGCCCACCGCCAACGTGTAGCTCAGCTTGCCGTCGAGCTTCTCGATGGCGGCCTCCGCGATCTCCCACTGGCCCGGCGCGCCGAACTCCACGATGTCGCCGACATGGATCATGTGGGCGATGTTCAGGCTCTCCTGATGCGCCAGCAGCCAGTCGGCCATCTGGCCGAACAGCGCCCGCACCTCGGGGTTCGAGGTCGAGGTGTAGGACTGCGTGTCGGGCATCACCGCGAAGGTGTAGGCGTGCTCGCCCACCACGATGGCGCGGAAGCTCTCGGCGATGGCCGAACCGTCCGCCGCCAGCCCCGTGAGCACGAGGTCGGCGTGGCCGCGCGCCTGCGGGTCGAGGGTCAGCACGCCGTCCGCGATGGTCGCGGCCACCACGTCGCCGTCGGCGGTGGTCACGCTGAAGCCGCTCGCGCCGGGAAACAGCGCGGCGAGGTCGTAGGTCTGGGGCTGGCCCTCGCGCACCAGCGCGTCGAGCAGGCCGAAGACGCCGAGCGTCGGGGCCTCGGGCTCGGAGAGGTCCACGATCGCCACGTCGTCGAAGGACGCGCCGGCCGACTTCCACGCATAGACGCCGGCCTGACCGGCGCCGAGGTCGCGGTCCTCCACGGCCTCCGCAAAGATCGCGTGGCCGTCGATGTAGACCTGGATCGCGTCGTCCTCGCGCACCGCCATGAGCTCGAAGCTCTCGCCCGGCGTGTACACGGTGCGCACGCGGTTGAGGTAGCTCTCGTAGCCGTCCACCACCTTGACCAGCGTGGTCAGGTTGGCGTGGGCGTCGATCTCCAGCTTGTAGTGGTTGTCCTCGTCGATCCAGTTGAGCATGAAGCCGACGCCGCCCTCGGCGTCCGCCGCCGTCACGGTCGCGCGGATCATGTAGTCGTCGAGGCCCTTGTCGCCCTCCCAGAGCGCGTAGGTGCCCTTGTGCAGCGCGAACACGCCGTCGCCGAGCGGCGACCAGCCGCGCTGCCAGACGTCGGGGTTGGAGGCGCCGGCCCAGGTCAGTTCGCGGCTCCAGGCGCCCGACTGCTCGACCAGCGCGCCGTCCACCACCGCCCAGTCGGCCGGGCCGCCCAGCTCCGTCTCGTCCACGATGCGCCATCCGGCGAAGTCGCCGTCCTCGAAGCGGTCCGCCGCCACCAGCCGCTCGCCGGTCGCCACCTGCACCCGCACGCTGTCGACGCTGGCGCCGACCTGCGCGGTGAAGGTCGCACCCTCGGCGCCGACCTCGACCGAGACCAGTGCGCCGTCCGCGCCGAGGCCCGCCCACTGCGCCGCGCCCACCGACATGCGCGCGTCGAGCGTCGCGGTCTCCACGCCGTCGCCGTCGAAGTCGATCAGCCACTGGTCCGGACCGGCGTCGGCCTCGTCGGTCGGGCGGCGCACCACGATGTCGTCGAAGATCGCCGCGTCCATG
>NZ_DAIQNN010000205.1:0-2767 GCF_036788415.1 Rubrimonas sp.
GTGGCTGGGCCGCGTCGAAGCGGCCGCCGCGCCACGGCTGGTGGTGGACGTCCCGGTCCGGGTGGCGGACGCGAGACTTGCGCCGTTGACGGGCGCCCCCGCGCCGCCGCCCGAGTGGACGACGCTGCACGCCGACGGCTACCTTCTGCAATCCCTGCGCTGGACCATCGCCGCGATGCTGGGGCCGGATGAAGTGGGCCTCGACGCCGTCGCCGCAGCGGCCGGCATGAGCCGCCGCACGCTGCAGCGCCGATTGGCCGCCGAGGGCTTCACCTTCTCGGAACTGCTCGACGCGACCCGCGCCGACCTCGCGATGCGGCTGCTGACCGAGGGCAGGGCGCCGCTTGGCGAGGTCGCGTCTCGCCTCGGCTACGCCAACGCCCCGGCACTGACCCGGGCCGTGCGCCGCTGGACGGGTGCGACGCCGCGCACGGTCCGGGAGAAAGCGGCCGCGGCGCCGGGGAACCGAATTGCCGCACCCGCCGAGGATGGCGTAGAAAGGTAAATCGCCGGCGCGGATCGTGTTAGTGTTGATGAATGAACCTGACGCATGTTGCGCCCTGTCGCGTGACCGACGACCCGCACCGTCCTTCCCTGAGCGACGGTCCGGCCGCCCGATCGGCCTTGGCGCGCGCGCGCTCCGTCGTGACGGGGATTTCAGTGGCGCTCGCACTTGGCGCGGCGATGGCCGGTTGCAGCGCCGGGGTTCTGCGCAATCCGGTCCCGGAGGCGCTCGCCGCCTCGGCCCAGCCCTTCGGTCGCGCCGGGCTGCGCGACTGGGGCGACAGCCTCGAACTGGCCGATATCGACGCGCGCATCGCGCAGCGGCAAGCGTTCCTGAAGGCGGAGTTCGGCCCTGAGATCGCAGCAGGGCGCACGCCGCGGCTGACCTTTCTCGCGCTGTCGGGCGGCGGCCAGTGGGGCGCATTCGGCGCCGGCATCCTGGACGCGTGGAGCAGGAGCGGGACACGGCCGACGTTCCAGGGCGTGGCAGGGGTCAGCACCGGCGCGATCATCGCCCCCTTCGCGTTCCTCGGTCCGGACTACGACGCGACGCTGCGCGAGATCTACACGCAGTATTCGACAGAGGACCTCCTTGAGACGACGCTCTTCTCCGGCATCGTCTCCGGCGCCGCGCTGACCGACACGAGCCGGTTGCGGCAGGTGATCGCCCGCTACGTCACGCCCGAGTTGCTGGAGGCCATCGCCGCCGAGCATCGCAAGGGCCGCATCCTGCACATCGGCACCACCAATCTGGACGCAGGGCGCCCGGTGATCTGGGACATCGGCGCCATCGCGGATTCGGACGAGCCCGGCGCGCTCGAGCTGGTGCGCGAGCTGATAAGGGCGTCGTCGGCGATCCCGGTCGCCTTCCCGCCGATCTTCGTGCAGGTGCGGACGCCCGACGGGCGCGTGTTCGACGAGATGCACGTGGACGGCGGCGCCTCTTCTCAGGTCACGTTCATCTCGCCGGCGCTGCCCATCGGCGAGCTGACGCGCCGCGCGCTGGGGCGCGACCTCGACCGCGACGTCTATGTGATCGTCAACAACAACCTCCTCCCGCCCTACCGGACGCTCCGCCCGCGCGTGGCCAGCATCGGGGGCGCGGCGGTGAGTTCGCTGATCCGCGGCAGCGCGATCGGCGACGTCTACCGCCTGCACGCCATCGCGCAGCGCGATGGAATCGGCTTCCACGTCACGGCCGTGCCGGCGGAGATTCCCTGCCCTGACCCCGACGAGGAGTTCGACCGGGCCTTCATGCAGTGCCTGTTCGATTTCGGCGGCGCCCTGTTCGACAGCGGCGACCTCTGGTCGGACGCGCCGCCCTTCTTCGCGACACGACTCCCGGACCCGCAGGACCCATCATGAAACGCAGCATCGCCACCCTGTGCGCCACCCTCGCCGCCACGGCCGCCGCCGCCGAGGACTGGGACTTCATCGTCTCCGCCTACGGCTGGTTCCCGGCGATGGAGATCGACGCGACCATCGACAGGCCCGGCGGCTCGGTGAGCGCCGACGTCTCGACCAGCGCGACCGAAATCCTCGACGCCCTGAACTTCGGCCTGTTCGGCACCGCCGAGGCGCGGCGCGGGCGGCTGGGGCTGTTCGGCGACATGTTCTACACCGATCTCGGCGTCTCCGAGACCGGCCCGTTAGGCGAACGGCAGAGCGTCGGCTCGAACCTGTTCATTTTCACCGGGGCCGGCGCGTGGCGGCTGTGGGAGGAAGGGGGCTCCTTCATCGACGCCTTTGGCGGCGGCCGGTTCGTCTCGCTCGATTCCACGGTCACGGCTGGAAGCCGAAGCGCGTCGAAGTCGACCTCCTACGCGGAACCGATCATCGGCGCCCGTGTCGGCCATGCCGCCACCGAGCGCGTGACGCTGAACGCCTCCGCCAACATCGGCGGCTTCGGCGTCGGCTCGGAATTCACGTGGGAGGCGTACGCGGGCGGAAACTACGCGTTCACCGAACGCGTCAGCGCCGAACTCGGCTATCGCTACCTCTCCATCGACTACGAGAACGACGGGAAAGAGATCGACATGCAGATGTTCGGCCCGTTCACCGCGCTCGTATTCAAGTTCTGAGATGGCCACCCTTCGCGCCGCCATCCGGCCTGTCGCCTTGCGTGTCGGGGCCGGAGCCGTCGCTGCAGTCATCGCGACAGTCGGCCCCGCGGCGGCGCAGGAGCCGGACGCCACGGCGCTGGCGAAAAAGCTCTCCAACCCCATCGCCGACCTGATCAGCGTGCCGATCCAGTTCAACTTCG
>NZ_DAIQNN010000206.1:0-2733 GCF_036788415.1 Rubrimonas sp.
TCGCCGCCATGCTCCTCGACGAGGATGCGGCTGAGCTTCATCACGTTCTTCGCCTTGTTGCGGAAGAGGCCGATCGTGCGGATATGCGCGATCAGCCACTCCTCGCCGAGGGCGAGCATCTTCTGCGGCGCATCGACTTCGGCGAACAGCGCGCGCGTGGCGCGGTTCACGCCCTTGTCGGTCGCCTGCGCCGAGAGCGCCACCGCCACCAGCAGCGTGTAGGCGTTGACATGCTCCAGCTCCCCCTTCGGCTCGGGGTTCGCCGCGTGGAGGCGGCGGAACATCTCGCGGATCGCCGGATAGGTGAGCTGGGCGGGCATGGCGCGCGACATGCGGCGCCGCGCCCCGAATGGCAAGCGGAATGGCAAGCGCGCTTTCGCCGATCAGGTGGCCGCGACCGCGACCCCCGCCACGATCAGCGCGCCGCCGACAAGCTCGCGCGTGGAGTACTCCTCGTCGAAGCCCAGATGCGCGATGGCGGCGACCATGACCGCCTCGGCGGCGAGGATCGCCACATAGACGACGCCCAGCCGCGTCTCGCGCAGCGCCAGCACCTCGAGCCAGACCGCCCCGGCGATGCAGATGCCGATGGCCGTCGCCATCGTCGCCGGAGGGAACTGGCCCCAGAGCTTCATCGCCACCATGCCGGCGGCGTAGAGCGCGGCGGAGCCGAGCACGAACAGCGCGATGCTCGCCGGTCTCGCGGCCTCCGCCAATCCCAGATTCTCGATGTCGTTCATTGTTCGAGGTCCCGTAAGTCTGCTGACGCCCAAAATCATGAGAAGCCGGCGTCAAGCCAGCGTCAGTGAACTGAGACACATAACGGCTCGACACGGCGCCCACGGCGCAGGCAGAACGCCGCAGCGGCGCCTTGGCCGCAGGCGGAGGCGGAGCGCAAACGGCGGCCCCGCCCCTCGATCCCTCGATTCCGCCGACGAGCCGTGATTAACGGATGATCGAGGTTCGGGGAGGGGAAGCGCCCGATGCGACGGTTCGGCGATGCCTGACGGCGGCGCGGCGATGCGATGCGCCCCCGCGCTCCAGCGCGCGCGCGGGCGCGTCGACGTCGCATTCGCGCTGCGCGACGGCGCGTCGCGGCTGCGCAACCTCGCGCAGGAGGGTTCGGCCAAGGCGCTGGCGCCGCGCGTGGCCGGGCCGGTCCCCCTCGCCGTGCTCGTCAACACCGCCGGCGGCGCCACCGGGGGCGACCTGTTCCGCTGGCGCGCCGAGGTCGGCGCCGGCGCGGCGCTGACCGTCTCGACGCAGGCCGCCGAGCGCATCTACCGCTCGACCGGCGCCGACGCGCAGGTGGAGACGCGGCTGGCGCTCGCGCCCGGCGCCCGGCTCGACTGGCTCCCGCAGGAGACGATCCTGTTCGAGGGCAGCCGACTGTCGCGCCGCATCGACGTCGAGATGGCGGGCGACGCGCGGCTGACCGCCGTCGAGGCGCTGGTGTTCGGGCGCAGCGCCATGGGCGAGCGGCTGACGCAGGGCGCGCTGTCGGACCAGTGGCGCATCCGTCGCGACGGTCGGCTGATCCACGCCGAGGCGCTGCGGATCGCGGATTTCGGCCATGCTCTGGCCGCGCGCGCGCTGGCGGGCGGGGCGCTGGCGAGCGCGACGCTGCTCCACGTCGCCCCCGACGCCGCCGACCGGCTCGACGAGGCCCGCGCGCTTGCGCGCGACGCCCGGCGCGGCGAGATTGTCGAGGCGGCGGCGAGCCTCAAGCCGGGCGTGCTGATCGCGCGCTTCCTGAGCGCCGACGCGCGCGCCCTGCGCCGCGCGCTGACCGGATTTCTCACCGCGTTCCGGGGCGAGGCCCCGCCGCGCGTCTGGGCGATGTGACGATTCGACGAAGTTTCGGGGGAGGGACACAGGCGATGCGGCTCAGCCCACGCGAAAAGGACAAGCTGCTCATCTCGGTCGCCGCGATGGTGGCGCGCGCGCGGCTGGCGCGCGGGGTGAAGCTCAACCACCCCGAGGCGATCGCGCTGATCTCGGATTTCGTCGTCGAGGGCGCGCGCGACGGCCGCTCGGTCGCCGATCTGATGGAGGCGGGCGGCCATGTCGTCACCCGCGATCAGGTGATGGAGGGGGTCGCCGAGATGATCCACGACATCCAGGTCGAGGCGACCTTCCCCGACGGCACCAAGCTCGTCACCGTCCACGACCCGATCCGCTGAGAAGGAGAGCGCCATGCTCGAGTTGAGGCCGAACTGCGAATGCTGCGGGCGCGACCTGCCTCCCGCGAGCGTCGAGGCGATGATCTGCACGTTCGAGTGCACCTTCTGCGCCGACTGCGTCGCGGGGCCGCTCGGCGGGGTCCGCCCCAATTGCGGCGGCGAGTTCGTCCGTCGTCCGGTCCGGCCTGCGGCGGCGCTGGCGCGCCATCCCGCCTCGACGGTCCGCGTGTTCAACCCGGCCGGGTGCGGGCAGGCGGAGGCCGCCCGATGATCCCCGGAGAACTCCTCTGCGCCGCCGGCGACATCGAGATCAACGCCGGCCAGCCCACCCTGACGCTGGAGGTCGCCAACACCGGCGACCGACCCATCCAGGTCGGCAGCCATTTCCACTTCGCCGAGACCAACGCCGCGCTCGCCTTCGACCGCGCGGCCGCGCGCGGCATGCGGCTGAACATCGCCGCGGGCACCGCCGTGCGCTTCGAGCCGGGCCAGACCCGCGAGGTGACGCTCGTCCCCTATCGCGGCGACCGGCGCGTGTTCGGCTTCAACG
>NZ_DAIQNN010000207.1:0-2715 GCF_036788415.1 Rubrimonas sp.
GTTCACCGCGATCTCGCGGCCGACCGGCGCGCCGTCGGCGGCGTAGAGCTGCGCGAAGACGCCTGTCGAGCCCTCGACGTTCAGGTTGTCCTGGTTGGCCGACTGCCAGACCACCACCCAGCCGCCGCCCGCGAGCTCCACGATCTGCGGCGCGCTCTGCGCGCCCTGGGTGAAGCTGTTCACGATGCGGTCGGGGGCGTCCGCCGTCGGGCCGTCCTGCTCCGGCGTCACCGCGATGTCGATGAAGGCGGTGCGGGTGCTGAAGCCCGCGCCGTTCGACACGTCGATCACGACGCGCAGGGTCTCGGGGTCGTCGCTGGCGTTGGCGTAGCCGAGCGCGCCGATCAGCGCCTCCACCGTCTCCTCGGTCGCGGCCGTGTTGAGCGCGATCTCGAGGGGAGCGCCGTTCGCGCCGTTCGAGACGATCGCGCCGACGACGACGCCGTTGACCGAGACCTGCGCGCCCACGGTCATCGACGCGACCTGCACGTTTCCGGCGCCGATCTGGCCCGTGATCAGCCCGAGGCTGTGCTGCGAGGCGTCGTCGGGCGCGGTGAACTGGCCGAGCGTGGCGGGCGTGAAGTCCACCGCCGCGCGGAAGGTTCCGCCTGTCGCGAAGCCGCCCTGCAGCGGCGGGACGGCCACGGTCCGGTCGGGGTCGATCGCCGTGAAGCCCGCGTTGACGTCGGCCTCGTCCAGCGTCACCGCCAGCGGCAGGCCGATGATCTCGTCCACGCCGAGGCCCGCGAAATCCGCCGGGTCGCCGAACACGCGCTGGAACACGCCGTCGCCGGAGCCGTCGCCGGCCGCGCCCGAGGTGGTCGAGGTGAAGGCCACCACGAAATTGCCGTTCGGCAGCGCCGCGATGGTCGGCTGGGACTGCTGGCCCGAGATCTGCACGTTGACCCGCGTCTCGCCGTCGAGCCGCGAGCCGTCGGCGGCGTAGACCTGCACCGAGACGTCGGTGGAGCTGCCGCCCGGCGCGTCCGACGTCTCGAACGCCACCGCCAGCCTGCCGTCGCTGAGCGCGGCGACGGCGGGGAAGTCCTGCGTGCTGAAGCGGTTCTCGTTGATCACGAACTCGTCGCCGAGGGGCGCGCCCGCGAGGTCGAAGAACCGGCCGACCACGCCGGTCCCGCTGCCGTCCTGGCCGCTGTCGTCGTCCCACACCACCGCGAAGCCGCCGGGGGTGGCGACGACCTTGGCGGCGTCCTGGTTGCTCGTCGTCTCCTGATTGATGCGGAACTCGCCGCCCGCGAAGCTCCCGTCGGCGTTGATCAGTCGCGCGAACACGCCGTTGGACGAGCCGTCGCCCGCCGTTCCGCTGGTCGGCGAGGTCCAGACCACGACCACCCTGCCGTTCGAGAGCTGCGCGAGGTCGGCCTGGCCCTGGTTGCCGGAGGTCTGCTCGTTGACGATGATCTCGCCGCCCACGGGGGCTCCAGCCGCGCTGTAGCGCTGGTAGGCGATCCCGTCGCTCGAGCCGTCGCCGGTGTCGGTGGTCCAGGCGACGGCGAAGCCGCCGTTCGCCAGCCCGGTCACGGCCGGGTCGAACTGGGAGTTGGCGATGGTCGTGTTGACCACGAACTCGGCCCCGACCGGCGCGCCGGAGGCGTTGTAGCGCTGGGCGAGGATGCCGAAGTCGTTGTCGCCGGGGTTGTCGCGGTTGACCCCCTCCCACACCACGACGAAGCCGCCGCCGACAAGGCCCGCCACTGCGGCGTCCTGCTGGGCGCCGACGGTGAAGCTGTTGACCGCGATCTCGGGGCCGGCCTTGCCGCCGTCCGCGGCGTAGCGCTGGGCGCGGACGCCCGTTCCGTCGCCGTCCTGGCCGGTCGAGGTCCAGACCACCACCCAGCCGCCGCCGTCCAGCGCCGCCGCTTCGGGTTCGTTCTGGGCGTCGGGGATGAAGCTGTTGACCCGCGCCTCGCCGCCCACCGCGACCGGCCCGCCCGCGTCGGGCGACTGCGTGATGCGGATCTCGACGCTGGTCGGCTCCTGCAGCGAGCCGTCGCCGTCGCTGAGGCTGATCGCGTAGGTCCGCGAGGCCTGGGGGTTGTCGGAGGCGTTGACGTAGGAGAGCGCGCGCACCACGGCCTCGACCCGCGCCGCGGTGGCGTTCGCGTTGAACGCGATCTCGAGATCGGCGCCCGCCGCGCCGTCGGAGACCAAGGTCCCCACCACGACGCCGCCGACGCTGACCTGCCCGCCCGCCAGCGCCACCGCGCCCTCGGGCGTGACGATCGGCGCGAGCGTCAGCGCGTCCTGGGTGTTGTCGTCGGGGGCGTTGTAATCCTCGGCGTCGAGGCTCGCGATGAGACGCGATACAATGAGCCGCCCGCCGTTGAAGTCGGCCGAATCCGCGTCCGTCACCCGCACCGAGCCCACCGGCGCGAGCAGCACGCCGACGTTGGCGTCGGCCTCGGCGACCGCGCGCACGCCCGGCAGTCCCTCGATCACCGGGGCGGCGGAGGCGGTGAAGTCGGCCGGATCGCCGATGATCTGCTGGCGGATGTCGCCCGAGGCGACGCTGGCGGTCTCCCAAACAGCGACATAGGCGCCGTTCTGCAGGGCGGCCAGGTTGGGCCCGACCCCGCCCGAGCTGGAGAAGTTCTGCGTGCCCGCGACGTCGCTGTTGATCAGCTGCTGGCTGTCCACCCGGCTGCCGTCGGCGGAGAAGCGCTGGGTCCAGACGTCCGAGCCCGAGCCCGGCGC
>NZ_DAIQNN010000208.1:0-2689 GCF_036788415.1 Rubrimonas sp.
ACCGTGGTGTTTTGCTCCACCGTGGCCCATGCCGAACACGTCACCGAGGCGTTCAAGGCGGCGGGCGTTTCCGCCGCGCTGATCCACGGCGATCTGGCGGCCGAGACGCGCAAGGCGATACTCGCCGACTACGCGGCGGGCGACATCCGCGTCATCGTCAACGTGGCGGTGCTGACGGAGGGCTGGGACCATCCGCCCACCTCCTGCGTCGTGCTGCTGCGGCCCAGTTCCTACAAGTCCACCATGATCCAGATGGTCGGGCGCGGGCTGCGCACCGTCGATCCCGAGGAACATCCCGGCATCGTCAAGACCGACTGCGTCGTGCTGGATTTCGGCACCTCGAGCCTGATCCACGGCACGCTGGAACAGGATGTCGATCTCGACGGCAAGACCGAGGCTGGTGAAGCCCTGACGAAATCCTGCCCCGGCTGCGGCGCCGACATTCCGCTAGCCGCCACCGAATGCCCGCTCTGCGGCGAGGCGTTCCCGCGGGAGGACGAAGAGGCCGGTGAAGGCGGGGCCGCCGCGCCGCTGTCGGGCTTCATGATGACGGAAATCGACCTGCTGAAGCGGTCCAGTTTCGCGTGGGTCGATCTCTTTGGCGACGATGCGGCGCTGATGGCCAACGGGTTCAGTGCCTGGGGCGGCATCTTTTTCCTCGATGGTCGCTGGCACGCTGTTGGCGGCGGCAAGGGCCAGACGCCGCGTTTGCTGGGGGTGGGCGAACGCCCGGTCTGCCTGGCGCAGGCGGATGACTGGCTGAACACCCACGAGACCGATGAGAGCGCATTCAAGTCGAAGGGATGGCTGACACAGGCCGCCACCGAAAAGCAGCTGCAGTACCTGCCACCCGAATGCCGCCATGACTTCGGCCTGACGCGGTACCGCGCCTCCGCTCTGATGACCTTCGGCTTCAACAAGCGCGAGATTCGCCAACTTGTGGGCCGCGCCAGCCCGGACATCGGGAGGGCCGCGTGAGCCATGTCGCGCAAATCGCACCCCCGTCCGCAGCGGCTGCGGATCGACCGGGCCGTGATCGCCTCTGGCATCCGCGGCCGGTGCTCTGCGCCGTCTGCACATTCCGCGCGCGCGGCTTCGGCTGGTTCGATCCGCACCGACCGCGCCCAACCCGCACCCGCCGCTGGTTCTGCTCCATGGGCTGCCAGGCGGCCTTCACCCGCAAAGCGAAGAGAGGATTAAGCATGGTCGATTTCACCGAAGAGGAAACCATGGCGCTGCCCGCCGTGATGCGCGCGCTTGCGCCCGAGATGGAGCGGATCGGCTGGGACCGCCCCTTGGGCCAGCTGACCCAGAACGACATGCGCCGGCTGATTGTCGTGACCGTCGAGGCGTTCCGCGCCGAGATGGCAGAGATCGCCGCCGAGGCGGAGATCCCCTTCTGATGCTGGATTTCAACCCGCGCCCCTCCATGGCCGAGCGGATCAACGCGCTGGTCGACGCCGCGCTGATCGCCGAGCGGGACGCCACGCCGCCCCGAACCTATCTCGGCGCGTCCCGTCTGGGGCATGCCTGCGAACGTGCGCTGCAGTTCGAGTTCGCGGGCGCGCCCAAGGATGAGGGCGCGGATTTCGGCGGCCAGACCCTGCGCATCTTCGCGATCGGTCATCAGCTCGAGGATCTGGCGATCCGCTGGCTGCGGGCGGCGGGGCTCGACCTCTACACCCGCAAGGGAAACCGGCCCGATGGGGAGCAGTTCGGTTTTTCCGTCGCGGGCGGTCGCATCCGCGGCCATGTCGACGGGATCATCGCCGGCGCCCCGGCCGCGCTCGGTCTTCGCACCCCGGCGCTCTGGGAGTGCAAGACGATGAACGCGAAGAACTGGCGGGCCTGCGTCAAGGACGGGGTCGCCGTCTCCAAGCCCGTCTATGCCGCACAGATCGCGATCTACCAGGCCTACATGGAGCCCTCGGTGCCGGGGATTTCCACGGCCCCCGCACTCTTCACCGCGATCAACAAGGACACCGCCGAGCTGCACCACGAGCAGGTCGCCTTCGATGCCGACCTCGCGCAGCGCATGTCCGACCGCGCGGTGCGGATTCTGCAAGCCACCGACGCCGGCGAGCTGCTGCCCCGCATCGCCGCCAGCCGCGACTTCTTCGAATGCCGGTTCTGCGCCCATGCCGAGCGGTGCTGGGGGTTGGCCGTATGAGCGACGACAAGATCATCCACTTCAATCCATGGCGGGATTTCAACGACGCGGCACCGCTGCCCGATCCCTTCGCCGTGGAACCGGATCCCGCGCAGATCGCGCGCTTCGTCGACGTGGTCTTCGGCTATTCCGAGGGACTGATCCCTGTCCGTGGCTTCGTGGACAAGGGTCAGGGCAAGGACGGCCGGCCCCACAACATCTGGATCGACGCGAACGGCGCGGCGCCCGACAAGCTCGCCACCTTCGCCGCCTGGGGCGCGCGCGAGGGAGCGGCGGTCTATGTCATTCCCGGCACGGTGGCGGAAACCGGACAGGCGCGTGCCGCAGATGTCCTGCAGATGCAGAGCGTCGTCGTCGATCTGGACGCGGGCGACATCGCTGCCAAGCTCGATCACCTCGTCCACCACCTCGGGCGACCGACGCTGATCGTCGAGAGTGGCGGACGCACAGCCGATGGCGCGACAAAGCTCCATGTCTGGTGGAAGCTGACCGAGCCCGCCGAAGGCGCCGATCTCGCGC
>NZ_DAIQNN010000209.1:0-2685 GCF_036788415.1 Rubrimonas sp.
TTCGACGAGGGCGTGGCCGACGGCGCACAGGAGATGCGTTTTTCCGGCTCCTGACGTGCCCGTCCCATACTACCCACTTTCGGCCGTTCGGAGTGACGATCCGCTATCCGTTTCACCCGCGTTTCGGCGAGGCGGTGACAGTTGTTCGCCGTCACCGTTTCCGCGAGGTGCGGATGCTGGTGATTTGCCAGGCGGACGGGACGCTGACCCAAGTGCCCGAGTGGATGGTCGGCGCGTCGGCGTCCGCGATGTCGCTTTGCGAGCGCCCGAAGCTTGCGCTTTCTGCGTTGCGCGATCTGCGGCTCGCGCTGAGCGCGCTCCTATCCTCGCATCCAGGCGGAGCGGTGGGAGCGCGGGATGGGACGGGAGCGATGGATGGGCCAAGGCGATCTGTTCGCCTTGGCGGGGCTGGCCCGGCGGTTGCCCGAGGCGGCGCAGGACGAGGTTCGACCGCTGATCGCTGCGCTGCTGCTGGAGGCGCTGGCGGCGCGGATACCGCAGGTCGGAGCGCTGGAGACGACGGGGCGGGAGGCGGACGATGAGCAAGATCGCGTCTGACCATCTGGCCCGTCAGGCTTTCGTCTATGTGCGGCAATCGACGCAGGATCAGGTCCAGCACAACCATGAGAGCCGGCGTCGGCAGTACGGTCTGGCGGACCGGGCGCGCCGGCTCGGTTGGGCGGAGCCCGAAGTGATCGACGACGACCTGGGCCGATCCGGCGGCGGCGTGGCCCGGCCGGGCTTCGAGCGGCTGCTGGTGGCGATCTGCGAAGGCCGGGTCGGCATCGTGCTGGCCGTGGAGGCGTCGCGGCTGGCGCGCAACGGGCGGGACTGGCACACGCTGCTGGAGTTTTGCGGTCTGGTTGGCTGCCTGCTCGCCGACGAGGACGGGCTCTACGACCCGCGGCTGCCCAACGACCGGCTGCTGCTCGGGATGAAGGGCACGATGAGCGAGATGGAGCTGTCGATCCTGCGGCAGCGCTCGCTGGAGGCGCTGCGCCAGAAGGCGCGGCGGGGCGAGCTCTTCCTCACCGTCGCCGTGGGCTACGTGAAGGTCCGGCATGACCGGATCGCGCTCGACCCCGACCAGCGGGTTCGCGCCGCGCTGAAGCTGGCGTTCGACAGGTTCGCCGAGTTCCAGAGCATCCGGCAGGTTCATCTGTGGCTGAGGCAGGAGGGCGTGCTGATGCCCGCCGTCGAGACGGGGCCGGACGGGAGACGGATCGTCTGGAAGCCGCCGGTCTACAAGACGATCCACAACCTGATGACCAACCCGATCTACGGCGGCGCCTACGCCTTTGGCCGGACCGCAAGCCGGGTGACGGTCGAGCAGGGCCGCAAACGGGTCAGCCGCGGTCACCGCCGCGACCGCGAGGACTGGGACGTGTTGATCGTGGATCATCACGAGGGCTACGTTTCCTGGGCCGAGTTCGAAAGGAACCAGCGGCTGATCGCCGACAACGCCAACTCCCTCGGCCTGATGGCGCGCGGCGCAGTGCGTCGCGGCGACGCCCTGCTGGCGGGCTTGCTTCGCTGCGGCCATTGCGGGCGACGCCTGCACGTCTACTACAGCGGCAAGGATGGCTTCTGCGTCCGCTATGGCTGTCGCGGCGCGGCGATCAATCACGGGACCGGGCCCTGCATCTCGTTCGGCGGTCTGCGGGTCGACGCCGGGGTGGCGGCCGAGACGCTGCGGCTGCTGTCTCCGCTCGGGATCGCCGCGGCGCTCGAGGCGGTCGAGCGACGCGACGAGGATGCGGCGGCGCTGCGTCGGCAGGCGGAGCTGGCGCTAACACAGGCGCGCTACGAGGCCGACCTCGCCCGGCGGCAGTACGACGCCGTCGACCCGGCGAACCGTCTCGTCGCCGCGGAGCTCGAGCGTCGCTGGAACGACTGCCTCGCCGCGGCGCGCCGTCTCGAGGACAGCCTCGCCGAGCGGATGGAATCCAGCGCCGCGACGCTCTCGCAGACCGAGAGGGGCGATCTGCTGACGCTTGGCGCCGACCTGCCGCGGGCATGGGATCACCCCGGCGTCACCGCCGAAGCGCGCAAGCGCATTCTGCGCGCAGTGATCGAGGAGATCGTCGTCACCCTGGCCGAGGGCAGGATCGATCTCGTGATCCACTGGAAGGGCGGCGATCACACCCGCCTCTGCACGCCGCGCAACCGGACAGGTCAACATCGCTGGAGTAGCGACGCCGAGACCGGGGACATGATCCGGGCGCTGGCCCGTCAACAACCTGATGGTGGCATCGCAGCGACGCTGAATCGTCTCGGCCGTCGCACCGGCCGTGACAATCCATGGACCGAGGCGCGTGTCAGGAGCTTTCGCAGCACGCATGGCGTGCCCGTCCACAAAAACGGCGAGATGGCCGAGCGCGGCGAACTCACGCTTGAGCAGGCCGCGCGTCGGCTTGGCGTCAGCACGATGTCGGTACTGCGCATGATCAGTTCGGGTCTCGTCGCGGCTGCGCAGGTCTGCAAGGGAGCACCCTGGGCGATCCCAGAAGGGCAGATCGCCGCCCTCGAGGGCCAGCCCATGGCCGCGAGACGACCGCGAACACAGAACCCGGATCAAGGATCGCTGGATTTCCAGTGACGTAGACAGGTGTGCATCATGAAACCTGATCGGAGTTGCCGATGGCGATGAGATTGCCGCCGGTCTCGATCCAGTCGCCGGCGGCG
>NZ_DAIQNN010000210.1:0-2652 GCF_036788415.1 Rubrimonas sp.
CGATGCCGATGTCGCCGTTCGAGAGGCGGCGCCAGTAGACGACGTGGCGCTCGTAGCGGAAGTAGAAGCCCTCGACGCCGAACTCTGCCGGGATCGGTTTCGAGACGACGCCCCGGCTCTCGATCCGGTCGAACGCCGCGAACAGTCCGGTTATGTATCGCTCGGCCTGCTCGGCCCCCCAACGATCCCGCGTGTAACGGTAGATGTCGTCGAGGCGGTGGGACGCGGCCGCCTGGATGCGGACGGCCATGCGGTCAGGTCCGGTTGCGCGCGATGACGTCGGCAGGAGTCAGGGGCTCGTAAGACGCTTCCGGCGCGGCGAAGGCGAGGGTCAGCTCGGCCTTCAGCCGGTCGAAGGCTTCACGCTCGACCCGCTCCCGGTCGCGCCGGATGAGGTCGCGGATGTACTCGCTGACGTTCTCGTAGGCGCCGTCCTCGCCGACATTGGCAGCCACGAACTCGCTGAGCGGGCCGCTGAGGCGCACGGTCATGGTGGTGGTGCGGGACATCGGCCGCCTCCTCTGGGTGTGCCGTATTCAATATGACTAACAACGAAGACGAAGCAAGGGCCGCCCCACCCGTGGAGTCCGACGTCAGGTTTCGCCGCCGCCGCCATCGCCATCGCCGTCGCCGTCGCCGTCGCCGAGGCGGCGCACGGCGGCCAGCAGGTCTGCAATCGCGTCAGCGCTGGCCTCCAGCTTCATGGCCGCCATCAGGTGCTCGCGTCCCGCCATCGCGAGGAACACGCCCAGCACATCGTCGGAGTGCCGCGCGAGCTCGACGAGGTGGGACCCGTTCGGGCCATAGCGCCCGGCGAACCAGTTCTTGACGGTCTTCTCGCTCGCCCCGGTCCAGATCGCAACCTGCTTCACGCTGGGCCCGCCGTTGCGGCGGGCACGCCGTAATGCGCTGCCCACTTCCTCGACGAAATCGCCCGATGTTCCGGGTTCATCGGCGCCGGCGTCGCCGCGCGACGGGGGAAAGAACTTACCCTTTTTTGGAAACGACATTCCCGGCTCCCTCGCTGTAAGCATCGCGAAGGATTGCGCGGCCGATTCCGGCGGCGGTGACGGATTTGCCATGAAGGACAAAGGGATGGGCCTGTGAGCGGCCGTTGGGCGGCCCGGGCCGCGACAGGCGCGGAGGCGGTCGAGTCCGACATCCCCGCCGTCGCCTATGTCCGGATGTCGACCGACCACCAGAAATACTCGACCGAGAACCAACTCGACGTCATCCGGCGCTACGCTGCCGCCCGCGGCCTGAACATCGTGAAGGTGTTCGAGGACTCTGGCCGGTCTGGTCTCCGGCTCGACGGACGGGAGGCCTTGCAGGCGCTGATGGCCGAGGTCGGCTCCGGCCATGCCGCGTTCAGGGCGATCCTCGTCTACGACGTCAGCCGCTGGGGGCGTTTCCAGGATGCCGACGAAGGCGCCTATCACGAGCACGTCTGCTCCCGTGCTGGTATCCGCGTGCACTACTGTGGCGAGCAGTTCGAGAACGACGGCAGCATCGGCTCGAACCTGCTCAAGACCGTGAAGCGCGTCATGGCGGGGGAGTACAGCCGCGAGCTCTCGGTCAAGGTGTTCGCCGGCCAGTGCCGCCTCGTGGAACTCGGCTTTCGGCAGGGTGGCCCGGCAGGCTACGGGCTGCGGCGCGTGCTGATCGACGAGCACGGCGCCCCGAAGGCCGAGCTGTCCCGCGGCGAGCAGAAGAGCTTGCAGACCGACCGCGTCGTGCTCTCGCTGGGCCCCGAGCACGAGCAGGCTGTCGTCCGGCGAATTTACACGCAGTTCGTCGATGAGGGTCGGTCGGAGCGCGAGATAGCGGATGGGCTCAATGCCGAGGGCTGCGTGACCGACCTCGGGCGGCCATGGTCGCGCGCCGCCGTGCACCAGGTGCTGACCAACGAGAAGTACATCGGCAACAACGTCTTCAACCGGGTGTCCTTCAAGCTGAAGCAGCAGCGCGTCGTGAACCCGCGGGAGCGGTGGGTCCGGGCCGAGGGCGTGTACCCGGCCATCGTGGATCGCGCGCTGTTCCAGCGGGCGCGCGAGATCGTCGACGCGCGCAGCCGCCGGCTGAGCGACGAGGAATTGCTCGACGCCTTGCGCGCCGTGCTGCAGCGGACCGGCGTGCTGTCGGGCATGATCATTGACGAGCAGGACGACGTCCCGCCGTCCAGCGCCTACCAGAACCGCTTCGGCAGCCTGCTCCGCGCCTATGCGCTCATCGGCTACGAGCCGGAGCGCGACTACCGCTATCTTGAGATCAACCGCGCGCTGCGCCGTGCCCATCCGCAGATCGTCGCCGCGGTGATCGAGGGCGTCGCGAGCGAGGGCGGCCATGCCGTGCGCAACGAGACCACCGACCTTCTCCGCATCAACGGGGAGTTCACGGCATCGGTGGTGCTCGCGCGCTGCCACGCGTCGGCGTCGGGCGCCCTGAGCTGGCGCATTCGCCTCGACGCAGGTCTCGCGCCCGACATCACGATCGCCGTCCGCATGGACGAGGGAAACGAGGCGCCGCGCGATTTCTACCTGCTGCCCAGCATCGACATGACCGAGGACCGCCTGCGTCTCGCCGAGGACAACGGCCTGTCGCTCGACGCCTACCGGTTCGAGACGCTGGACTTCTTCTATGCGCTCGCCGGGC
>NZ_DAIQNN010000211.1:0-2603 GCF_036788415.1 Rubrimonas sp.
GGCACAAGCTGCTGACGGACTGGGCCCGGCAGGGCATCCTGCAACTCTGCCGCTGGCTGCCCGGGCGCGAGATCGTCTTTGTGGGCGACAGCAGCTTCGCCGTCCATGAACTCGCCCATGCCGTCGACTGCCGCGCGACCCTCATCAGCCGCCTGCACCTCGCCCGCGGCGAAGAACCCCATGTCGGCGACGGCGGCGAGCAGCCGCCCGGTTTGCATGTCCGTCGCTAGGCACCGCCCGGTCCGAAGGGTGGCGAAGCAGGCGGCGGCCGCGCGCGACCCTGCCTTGTGGCGCTGTCGCTGGGGCTAGGCCTCCAGAACTTGCGCGCGCGGTCGGCGGCCGCCGCATCTGGATAGTAGCGAAAGGATGCCGGGGAATGTCATCACGGCGATATATAAAAATGTCATAACTGCCATAAGAGTAGTTTTATATTCTACGCTGCTTGATATCCGCGATCCATGCCTCCTATGTTTCGGCAGGGCGCATATGGTGCCATGGCGCTTGCGGAGCCCGTGATGCCCAAGACGACGCGCCTCCATTCCCCGATCGCCCGCAGCGCGGCGGAGCTCCTCGGCCGCATGATCCGCAGCGCGCGTCTTGAGCGCAACATGACGGCGGCCGAGCTCGCCGAACGCGCCGGCGTCTCGCGCCCGCTGATCGCGCGCGCCGAACGCGGGGACCTGGGGGTGGCGATCGGCACGATGTTCGAGCTGTCCGCCATTCTCGGCGTCCCGCTCTTCGAGGAGGACGCATCCCGGCTGGAGACGCGCCTCGACGCGGAGCGGCGCGCCGGAGCGCTCCTGCGCAAGCGGGCGTTCCAGCACGCCCAGGGGCGCGTAGATGACGACTTCTAGCCTTCTCCGTCCGGCGAAGAGGGCGTTCGTCTGGGTCTGGTTGCCAGGCGCGGTCGATCCGGTCGTCGCCGGACGGATCGACCGCGTCGGGTCGGTCCATCAGTTCACCTACGGGAGGAGCTATCTGGGCAATCCTGCTGCGATCGCCCTCTTCCTGCCGGACCTGCCGCTAAAGCCGGGCCTTCATGTCCCGCCGGCACCTCATTTGATCGCGCCGGTCCTGCGCGACGGCGCGCCCGATCTCTGGGGACGGCGCGTGATCGTGAACCGGCTAACCGGTGCGCGCGGAGCGGCGATCGACGTCGATGGGCTCGACGAGCTGACCTACATGCTCGAGTCCGGCTCCGACCGCACCGGCGCCCTTGATTTCCAGGCTTCGGCGACTGACTACACGCCGCGGCTCTCGTCCGAGGCGGATCTCGCCACCCTTCTCGCCGCCGCCGATCTCATCGAGCGGGGGACGTCGCTTCCGTTCGAGCTCGAGGAAGCCATCCGACACGGAACATCGATCGGCGGCGCGCGTCCGAAGGCGCAGATCACCGATCGGGATCGCAAGTTCATCGCAAAGTTCAGCTCATCGGGCGACCAGCATGCGGTCGTCAAGGGCGAGTACGTGGCGTTGCGGCTCGCCGCGGAGGTTGGACTGCGCGCGGCCCGCGCGGAGCTCGTCGCGGTGGCGGGCAAGGACGTCCTGCTCGTCGAGCGGTTCGATCGTGAGATCGGCCCTCGAGGCTGGACCCGTCGCGCGATGGTCTCGGGGCTCACGATCCTGGGGTTGTCCGAGCAGGAGGCCCGCTACGCCAGCTACGAAGACCTGGCCCTGCGCTTGCGCCACGCGGGGACTGACCCTGCCGCCACGCTGCGCGAGCTTTTCGGGCGGATGTGCTTCAACATCCTGATCGGCAACACCGACGACCATGCCCGCAATCACGCCGCCTTCTGGGATGGCGTGCGGATGACGCTCACGCCGGCCTATGATCTCGATCCGCGCCCGCGTTTCTCGCATGAGGCCAATCAGGCCATGGCCGTCCGCGGCCAGTCCCGTCAGAGCCG
Source organism: Rubrimonas sp. (assembly GCF_036788415.1). NCBI lineage: Bacteria > Pseudomonadati > Pseudomonadota > Alphaproteobacteria > Rhodobacterales > Paracoccaceae > Rubrimonas > Rubrimonas sp. The sequence continues at coordinate 1,908 of NZ_DAIQNN010000211.1, forward strand.
CCTCGCTCTGGCAATCGAGGCGGCGCCGAGCTTTCTTCTCTCGGTAGCGGAGGCGGAGACGATCGCCGAAAACCAGATTGAGGCGATCCGGGATCTCTATCCCCAGATCGCCCGCGACGCTGCGCTGAGCCCGATCGACGACGACATGATCCGCAGCAGGGCGCTGCTTCAGCCCTATGCTTTTGATGGGCTGAAGGGGCGCCTCTCGGTGCATACACCTTGACGGTGCGGCGCGACGATCGGAATGCGACGGCCCTCGAAGGAGAACGCCGCGGGAGAGGCCGCCGACCCAGTCAGCTCACGCCGCGATCATGGGGTCGCGACGCCGCCCATCAGAACGTCGACGGCCCGAAGGATTTCGTCACCCTGGGCGGCGGCGTTGCCTACGCGATGCATGAGCTGGTAGGGCGAGAGCGGGAGCGGCCGGGCGGAGAAGGCGCGGCTCCACTCCACCGCCGCGACGCTCCGGTATCCAGGCGATTTCGCCCAGCGGGTGTTCGCCTTCGCTGAAGTCGAGGGCGATCATGACGCGTCGGCTCATGATTTCCTCCGGGCGCGCCGGCGGGCCTTGGTCGGGGCGAGCAGCGCGTCGAGGTTTGCGGCCTCGGGTTCGGGAAACAGACCGGCATTCTGCGCAACCGTCTCTACGTCGGCAGGATCGTCTACGGCCAGACGACGTTCCGCAGGGTGCGTGTT
>NZ_DAIQNN010000212.1:0-2590 GCF_036788415.1 Rubrimonas sp.
ACGCGAGGAAGATCGCGTTCACGAAGAAGAAGCTGACCGCGATCATGTGCGCGGGATTGTAGTGGAAGTGCAGATACTGGTAGCCGACGTTCGACACCCAGTCGAGGTGGCTGAAGATGCCGTAGGGAAAGCCGTGTCCCCAGGCGCCTAGCAGCAGCGGCCGCACGATCACCAGCACCACATAGGCGAGGATGGCGAACGAGAACGCGATCGGCACATGCAGGCCCATGCCGAGCTTGCGCGAGATCTCGACCTGGCGCAGCGCCCAGGAGCAGAACGCCATCGTCGCGCAGAAGGTGATGAGCTGCCAGAAGCCGCCCTCCTGGAGCGGCGCGAAGGCCAGCCCGTAGCTGAGGTCCGGCGGCGCGATGTTGATCAGCCACGGGTTCCAGGTCTGGATGCCGTCATGGCCGAGGGCGGCGGCGTAGAAGATGAGCGCGGTGCCGATGGCGCTGAAGAACACCGTCACGACGCCGAAGAAGCCGACATAGAGCGGACCGATCCAGAAGTCGAACAGGTCGCCGCCGACCAGCGTCCCGCCACGGACGCGATATTTTCTCTCAAAACTGAGCAGGGCCATGGCAGATGCCTCCGATCGGTCCCCTGGGGCGCGGCCGGCGATCGGCGGGCCGCGTGTGAAATTGGTCGCGGCGGGCGAGGCGCAGCCCCGCCCGCAGCTGGCCAGGATCGGCGTCAGCCGAGCATGGTCTGGGCGAGGGTCGCGAGCGTCGCCGGATCGAGCGAAGCCACCGGGTTGCCCTCGAACCAGTTGAACCGCTCGGTGCTGAGCAGCACGAAGTGGATCATCACGGCGAGGCCGAACAGGAAGATGCCCTGCACGACGAAGACCCGGCGCGGATCGAAGATCAGCCAGATCTTGTAAAACTTGTCCATCATTTCCATGGTCCCCTTACCCGATCATCGTGAGCGCGGTGGTGACGGTCTCGAGGGACGTGAAGCCCTCCGGACCGGCCAGCCACGGGCGCCACAGCCACACGAGGAAGTGAGCGACGACGGCGACGCCGGTGAACAGCACGAAACCTTTCATGTAGATCTCGTGGAGTTCCTTGGCCTCCGCGTCGGTCAGTCCCGACATGGACGTCTTTTCGTCAGCCATGTGATAGCCTCCGACATTGGCCGCTAGGGCCGTGACCGCGCTGAACCCGCGCGGCAGGGCCCCCGGAGAGTCGCTCTACCGGGGATCGCATCGTCGACTTCAGCCGACGAGGCGAATTCTTGGGCCGTTCAGCGCATGAACGCGAACGGCGCAACGGTGTTCGCGGCTTCGCGCGCCTCACCGATGATGGATTTCCCGTCGCTCTTGAACGGGCGCAGGCTGCGCGGCAGCAGGCGCCCGAAGGCCGCCACCACCAGAAACAGCGCGGCCAGCGCCCAGAGCAGGACCTTGAACTCCAGCCGGTCGCGCTGGCGCAGCACGGCGAAGTCCGTCGAGTGTGCGGTGTCGGCCATGGTCGGCACTCCTGTCTGCGGCCCGTCAGGCCGGCTGGTCGGCCAGCGCGGTCACCCGCGCGGCGGTGATGCGGTGCGCCCCCTCGGCCCGCGCGGCGCGCTCGGCGGCGTCGCGCAGGGTCTTGGCGGCGGAGATGCGGGTCAGGACCGGGTGGGTCTCGACGATGCGGTCGAAGGCTGCCCTGGCCTCGGGGTCCCATGGGAGCTCCTCGCGTCCCCGGGTCGGGGTGGCGTCCACCGCGTCGAGATCGGTTCCCAGCGGCAGAATGTTGAAAAGCGCGTCGAACAGCGCATTGCACACCTCCTGGATCAGATAGGTCGCGCCGGCGTAGCCCATGAAGGGCGTGCCGGTGTGCCTGCGGATGATCGCGCCGGGGAAGCTTGCGGGGATGAACTGCGGCGCGAACGGCCCCTTCGTCTTGGCCTCGGCGGCGTACATCCGCTCGTTGTAGCTGCCGAACAGCACCAGCGGCGGCGTCTTGCGGATCGCCGCGCGCACGGCGGCGTTGTCAGTCTTCTCGCCCGCCGTCCGCTGGTAGGCGAAGGCGCAGGGCAGCCCCATGTCGGTCTCGAGGAAGTGGCGGATGCCCCGCGCATAGGTCTCGGTCGCCACGATCCCGAAGGAGGCGGTGGCGAAGAAATCCTGCGTCACCGAGCGCCACAGGTCCCACAGCGGCTTGATGGTGGTGTGCTTCTCGCGCTCGATGAACGGCTCGGGGTCGAGCCCGGTCAGCTCGCCCAGCTTGCGCAGGAAGCGCGTGGTGCTGTCGAGGCCGATGGGCGCCTGCAGGAACGGCCGCTCCAGCGCCTCGCACAGCTTGCGCCCGAACTCGCGGTACATGCAGACGTTGACCTCGGCCATCGCCAGCTTCGGCACGTCGGCGAGGTGGCTGCCGAGCGGGAACACCATGTGCACCTCGCAGCCGATCCCCTCGATCAGGCGGCGGATCTCGGCGAGGTCGGAGGGCATGTTGAACGTGCCGTAGATCGGCCCGATGATGTTGACCTTCGGCTTCTCGCCCTCCTTGCGGGGCTTCAGCGCCGGCACCTTCTTCGCGCCGAACTCGGTCCACAGCCACAGCAGGGCGCGGTCCGCGCTCTCCCACTGGTCCTCGTCGAT
>NZ_DAIQNN010000213.1:0-2553 GCF_036788415.1 Rubrimonas sp.
ACGTTCTCGCGTGTTGCCGAGCCAACATCATGTTTCAGGGTGTGGAAACCGAGCCCATCCTCGGGTTGGGCGAGAAGCAGTTCCAACCGCTCGATTGTTTCCTGTGGCAACATCGCCGTCACCCGCGCCAAAGTGGTGTCGGTGAAACGGCGCCGCTCCGAGCGTACAAGGCGCTCCATCACCTTGCGCGAGGCCACCCACAGGCCGTCCTCCCGGCATTTTGCCAGCGCGGCCTCAAGCATGTCGCTCAGCAAAAGCCCTGTCGGGCACAGCTTCTCAGTGATCCAGACGCCGAGCGCGGTCCGGTCAGCGTCGGTCAGGCGCCGCAAACCGAGATGACGCTTGATCTCCGCACCATGGCGTCGGCCAGTCCGGCTCTCGAAGCGATACTCAAGGGCCGAGTTGACGGCCACACCCAACTGCTCGGCCAGCCAGTCTTGTGCATCAGCGTCGATCTCTTCCCATGCAGTGGGCAGATAGCTGTTTATCTGAAAGAACTTAAGCTGTGTCGCAAAACCGAGGCGGGTGGCTCGGGGCGACGCTTCGATGAATGCCATCTCGGCAAACGACAGAGCCCATTGCGCTGCGAGGGAATCCTTCCACACCGTCCTTACCCCCGCCGTGGCTATGTTCCTCGATCACGAGCGCGCGGCGCAGGATTGTCAATCCACCCATCGTGATCACCATCTGTTCCCCCAAATGGCCAAAAATGCAGCTTCGGGCCAGTAACCCCAGACCGGAAAGTCGCTCACCATGAAGCGCATGCTGCGCGAGGTCCGCCGGCGCGGCGACATCGCCATCGTGTTCGACAAGGTGGGCGACTTCACCGCCGAGTTCCATGATGAGAGCCGGGGCGACGTGCTGCTCAATCCGCTCGATGCGCGCTCGCCCGACTGGAGCCCCTGGGCGGAGATGCGCGACATCGCCGACGCCTACCGCATGGCGAAGTCGCTGATCCCGAGCGTGGAGGGCGCAAACAACTTCTTCCACAGCGGCGCGCAGGACCTCTTCGCGACGCTGCTGACGCGCATCTGGCGCATGCCCGACCGCTCGCTCCTCGGGCTCCTCACCTGCGCGCTGGTGATGGACCGCAAGGACAAGGCGAAGCTTCTCGCGCGCACCGCCGCGGCCAAGCACTACGAGGGCGACCACCGCTCGGGGCAGGACGTCGACGCCACCATGTCGGTCTACACTCAGGCGCTGCGGTTCCTGCCGCAGACCGCCGGCGGCGCGCAGGACTTCTCCATCCGCGACTTCATCGCCGACGCCGTCACCCGTCGCGAGCAGGCGCCCGAGGCCGCGCTCACTGCTATCCGCGCACGCTTCCGCGCCGAGATCGCGGAGCTCCAGAAGGCGCGGAGCCTGCTGGCCTCAGGCGAGCTGCGCGCCGCCTTCCGCCTCATCGCGCGCGTCACCATCGCCTATCCGCTCCTGCCCGACGGCATGGTGGCGCCTGTTGGCCTTGTTCCAGGCCGAGGCGACCGCGCTGTAGAGGCGATGTTCGCGCGCGGCATCATCGTGGACGTCGCCCATATGTCTGCTGCTGCTGTGAACGCCACGCTTGACCTTTGGGAGCGGCACAGAGAGGGCGGAGACGATCCCCCTCGACTGGTGATGTCTCATGGCGGTGTACGACAGCCAGGCTGTCTCTGGAACGACCGCAACCTCGACGATGACACCGTCACCCGGCTCATGCTCGCAGGCGTGCCGTTTGGCATTATCCAGTGGGACCGTGCCTTGTGTGCCCGAGGCTCGGGTGTTCAGGTTCTCGACGCGAGGATCGATGGCGCCTATGCGCATGCTCTTTCACTTGCGGAGGCTGCGGGAGAACCCGAGGCCGCTCTCCGAACTCTCGCGCTCGGGATCGACCTCGATGGCGCTGTGCGAGTGCCGCGCGATGTTCGGGGAGTGCCCCTGACGCTGTCGCGGCTCGCCGAGTCGACGTGGTGCCAAAATCTCGGTCCAACCGCCTGCGACGCAACCTTACGCGACATTGCAGGCCGGAACGCGGTTCGCTTTCTGCGCGCGGCGCTTCCTGAAACGGCGATCGCGCCGAAGGCACAGCCGTAACCAAGTTTCTGTGGAAGGCCACCGGTTCTCCGAAGCCAACTGGAGGGATCGGTCTGGCGGCGATCATGCCCGCAAGACCCACATCCTGAACCGCCCCTGCCCGGTGATCTCGCGGGCGACGCCGCGATCGGCGAGCAGGATGAAATTGCGCTGCGCCGCCGAGACCGAGACGCCAGCCGCATCGGCGGCATCCTGCGCAGAGACAGCGACGCGCGCGGCGAGCAGCGCGACCAGCCGGCGGGGCGTGCGCCCCGAGAGGTCCGCGACCGCCTCGTCGGCTCGGCCCTGCCAAGCCTGCATCCGCTCGAGCGCGATCAGCGCCTCCGCACACCCTGCGGCGAGATCGGCGTAGAAGCCGCGCAGGTGCTCGACAGTCCGCTCGCCGCCCGGGGTTCGCCGCCGGGCGAGCGGCGCGAACAGAGCCCCTCCCCTGCCCGCCCGCCCCGCGATCTTCATCGCGGCGACCGCCGGTTCGACGACCGC
>NZ_DAIQNN010000214.1:0-2553 GCF_036788415.1 Rubrimonas sp.
GGGAGCCGGGCGATGTGGGGATCCCGGTGATCGACGGCCCGAACGGCTGCAAGCTGGCGCTCATCATCTGCCATGACGGCATGTTCCCCGAAATGGCGCGCGAATGCGCCTACAAGGGCGCCGAGATCATGCTGCGGACCGCCGGCTACACGGCGCCGATCCGCGAGAGCTGGCGCTTCACCAATCAGGCCAACGCCTTCTGCAACCTGATGGCGACCGCCAACGTCTGCATGTGCGGCAGCGACGGCACCTTCGACAGCATGGGCGAGGGGATGATCGTGAATTTCGACGGGACGATCCTCGCCCATGCCACCACGGGCCGCGCCGACGAGATCGTGACTGCGGAAATCCGCCCCGACCTGATCCGCGAGGCGCGCGCGGGCTGGGGCGTGGAGAACAACATCTACCAGCTCGGCCATCGCGGCTATGTCGCGGTGAAGGGCGGCGCGCGGGACTGCCCCTACACCTACATGACCGACCTCGCCGCCGGCCGCTACCGGCTGCCCTGGGAGGAGGAGGTGCGCGTGACCGACGGAACCGGCTGCGGCTTTCCCGCGCCGACGCGCCTCTATGGCGAGACCAAGCTGGAGGCGGCGGAATGACCGCGCTCGCCAACGCCGCCGCCGAGCCGGGGCCTGTGCCCGCCGACCCCTATCGCTGGCCGTGGAACGGCGATCTGCGCCCGGAGAACACGGCGCTGATCGTCATCGACATGCAGACCGATTTCTGCGGGAAGGGCGGGTATGTCGACGCGATGGGCTATGACCTGTCGCTCACCCGCGCGCCCATCGAGCCGATCAAGGCGGCGCTGGCGGCGATGCGCGCCTGGGGCGGGCATGTGATCCACACCCGCGAAGGCCACCGCCCCGACCTCGCCGATCTGCCCGCCAACAAGCGCTGGCGCTCGCAGCGCATCGGCGCGGGGATCGGCGACCCCGGCCCCTGCGGCAAGATCCTCGTGCGCGGCGAGCCGGGCTGGGAGATCATCGAGGAACTCGCCCCGCTCCCGGGCGAGGCGGTGATCGACAAGCCGGGCAAGGGCAGCTTCTGCGCGACCGATCTGGAGCTGATGCTGCGGGTGCGCGGGATCGACAACCTGATCCTGACGGGCATCACGACGGATGTCTGCGTGCACACCACCATGCGCGAGGCCAATGACCGCGGCTTCGAATGCCTGCTGCTCGAGGATTGCTGCGGCGCGACCGACAAGGGCAACCATGACGCGGCGGTGAAGATGATCAAGATGCAGGGCGGCGTGTTCGGCGCGGTCTCCGACAGCGCGACCCTCATCGCAGCGCTCGCATGACGGTCGCAGCCCACAGTGCGCAAGGCGCCCCCGGCCTCGAGACGGTCGGCATGACCATGCGCTTCGGCGCGTTCACGGCGCTGGAGGACGTGTCGATCGCGGTTGCGCCGGGCACGGTGCACGCGCTGCTCGGCGAGAACGGGGCGGGCAAGTCCACGCTCGTGAAATGCGTGATGGGGGTGCAGAAGCCCACCGACGGCCAGATCATGGTGGCTGGGCGCGAAGTGGACGTGCCGAACCCGCGCGCGGCCCACGCCCTCGGGCTGGGGATGGTCTATCAGCATTTCACGCTGGTGCCCTCGCTGACGGCGGCGGAGAACCTCGTGATCAGCCGCGACGACGCGCCCCGCGTGATCGACTGGGCGCGCGAGCGGGCCGGCCTGTCCTCCTTCATGGACCGGATGCCCTTTCGCGTGCCGCTCGACATGCCGGTGGGGCGGCTGGCGGCGGGCGAGCGGCAGCGTCTGGAAATCCTCAAGCAGCTCTATCTCGGGCGGCGCTTCCTGATCCTCGACGAGCCGACGTCGGTGCTGACGCCCGAGGAGGCTGACGAAGCTCTGGGCTTCATCCGCGGTCTGGCGCAGGCGGGCGAGATCACGGTCCTGATGATCACCCACAAGTTCCGCGAGGTCGACGCCTTCTGCGACGACGTCAGCGTCCTGCGCCGGGGGCGGCTCGCGGGCAAGGGGCGCGCGCGCGACCTCGACCACGCCGCGATGGCCGAGATGATGATCGGCGCGCCTCCGAAGGCGCCGCCGGTGCGCGCCCAGCGCGAACCAGGCGCGCCGGCGCTGGAGGTGCGCGGGCTGAAGGCGCTCGACCGCTCGGGCCTGAAACCGATTGAGATCGACGCGCTGGAGGTGCGCGCGGGAGAGATCGTCGGCGTCGCGGGGGTGTCGGGCAACGGCCAGATGGAGCTGGTCGAGACGCTGGCGGGCCAGCGTGCGGCGCTCGCGGGGGATGTCCGGGTGATGGGCGCGCCGTTTCACGCGACCCGCGCCGAGGCGCAGAAGCACGGCGTGCGCTGGCTGCCCGAGGAGCCGCTGCGCAACGCCTGCGCGCCGGCGATGAGCGTCGCCGAGAACGTCGCCTTCCGCGATTTCGACGCGGGCAATCGGGTATGGGTGTCGGCGACGGCGCTGCGCCGTGTCGCCGAACCGCTGACGCGCGCCTTCAACGTGAAGATGGCCTCCATCGACGCGCCGATCTCCACGCTCTCGGGCGGCAATGTCCAGCGCGCGGCGCTG
>NZ_DAIQNN010000215.1:0-2551 GCF_036788415.1 Rubrimonas sp.
CGTATTCGGCGAGCCGGCGCAGCGAGCGGTAGGGGCTGCGCTTGCGCGACATCGCCGCTTCGGAGGCCAGCACGAGGTCGACCCCGGCCATCTCCGAGAGATAGCCCTCGGCAGCCATCACGACCTGCACGAGCCCGAGGCTGTCGAGCCCCGAACCCTCGCCGAACAGCGTCGCGTCCTCGTCGAGCGAGACCGCGGCGTCGGGCGCACGGCCCGCATTGACCTCCTCGGCCGCGGCGCGCACCGCGCGCAGGGCCGTCGCGTAGTCCAGCATTTCCGTCACGGTCTCTCCTCACTCGATCCTGCGGCGTCGGTCGCGCGTGGGAAGACGCGCGGCGGCGCGACGAACAGCACCCGGTCGGACGGCACGTCGGTCGTCACGACGCAGTTCGGTCCGATCTGCACGTCGTCCCCGATGCGCACGTTGCCCACGATCACGCAACCCGGGCTGAAGCTCACCCTGTCGCCGATCACAGGTCCCTTGCCTTCCTCCCACGTGGTCCCGACCCCGAGCGTCACGCCCTGCCGGATAATGCAATCGTCGCCGAAGGTTGCGTATTGGTGGACGACGATCGCGCCCTGATGGCCGATCAGGAACCGGCGGCCGATCTTCACCGAGCGTTGCATCTCGATGCCGTAGATCGCCTTGCAGAACCAGTGCCCGAACAAATAGATCGCCGACAGGAAAAAGCGGGCGGGTCGCCGCAGCATCATGGCCTTGACGCCGATCCGGTGGACCCACACCGCCTGCAATCCAGGTGAGAAGAACCGACTGAAATGCGTGCGATAATCCTCGGCCATGATCCGCCGCAGACCCATCCCGCGGATCAGATCTTCGTTGACGGGCGCCGGCGCGCGGGGCGCAACGTCTGATGATTTTTCCACCTGCCCTATCATCTCGCTCCAGAAGTCCGTCAGTACTGCGCCTTGCGAAAGGCGACATATTGGGGCGACTAGCACGAACAGGATGACACGCGCTACCTTTGCAACATGTAAACGCTCGAATCTGACTTCGCCCCGTGCTCCCGGACTGGGAGCTGGGGGACTATGCGGCCATTGCGCGGGTCATGTCGATCCTGGCCTGCTCCGGCGTGCGATAGCCGATGCTCGAGCGCCGACGGCGCGCTCGCGCCAGTCCTCGCCTTCTGGCTCGGCGGCCCTGTGATCGCCTTCGCGCTCGCCACGCTTCCGGGTCTGCGCGATCTCTATCGCGCGCCGGACGAACTGCTCGAAAGTCGAACCGCCGAGGGTCCCGAGGCCCACGCGATCCTCGACCCGTTCGAGATCGAGCGCCTCGAAGACGCGCCGTCGCCGATCGCCGAACGGGCGCGCGCCGACGGCTGACCGGCCGCTCCGGCGGGTCGGTCCTCAGATCTTCGACGCGCCGCGCTGTCTGAGTCGCCCCGCCATCCGCATCGCCAGATGCCGCAGCGCCAGCGGCTCCCGCGCGATCTGGCGCGCCGCTGCGCCCCACGCGCCCGCCTTGGCGGCTCTCGCCGCGATCGTATAGGCCAGCGCCGTCTTGAGAGAGCGCGTCCGACGGCGCTGAGCCGCGGCGGCGCTGCGCGGGAAGGGCGCCCGGCGCAGGAGCGCCTTGTCCGCGCGCAGAATGGCCGCGATCTGATCGGCGCTGATGCGCGCGGAAGTCGACCCCGACCGGACCGTGTAGAGATATCCCGGCTCGGCCGAGAGGCGCGCCCGCGCGCCGAGCGCGAGGCACTCGGCCATGAGGACGTAATCCTCCCCGATCATCAGACTCGTGTCGTAGCGCAGGTGGCGACTGACGAGAAACTCGCGCCGGATCATCGGCTTGAGGTATCCGAAGTTCGGCCCGCGCGCGAAGATCCGGTTCGCGAGCACGTATTCTCGCAGCGTCAGGTCGCGCGGCGACGGCGAGAAGGGCGCGAAGAGCGTCCGGCTCTCGCCGCCCTTCTCGGGGCGGATGAGCAGATTGTCCAAGACGATGTCCGCATCCGCGCCGATCGCCAGCAGCCGCGCGAACCGTCCCGGCGCGAAGGCGTCGTCCGCGTCGAGCACGGCGATCCAGGCGCCGCGCGCGACGGCGATCGCGTCGTTGCGCGCCGCACCCGGCCCGCCATTCACCGCCCGGCGCAGCACGCGCAGACGAGGATCGCCGTAGGAAGCCGCAACCTCCGCGGAGCCGTCCCCCGATGCGTCGTCGCAGACGATGACCTCGATGCTCGCGCCCTCCTGTCCGAGGGCGCTGCGGATCGCCGCGCCTATCGTCCCGGCGCAGCGATAAGCGGCGATCACGACGCTGACATCCGGGACCGCCGCGACATCCTGATGTCTCGAAGATCTCCTCGTCATAGGCCCTCCTTGCGTCGCCGCCGCCGGTCGCCGCTTCAACGCGCAGCGTCGAACCGGCGGCGACCGGGACTTCCTTCACCAATCCGCACCATGGGCTTCATATCAGGTTAAGCGCCCGCGAGATCGCGTCTCGCCAGAGCCGACGCAGCCTGAATGACGGGCGACCGGCCAGGGCGCGCTCGCGCGCCAGCGCGGCGACGGCGATCTCGGGCGGCGCGGG
>NZ_DAIQNN010000216.1:0-2549 GCF_036788415.1 Rubrimonas sp.
CGACGATCTCGGGCCGCAGCTCGACCTTGACCGTGGCGAGGCCGGTCTGCGCCGCGCTTTCGATGGTCTCGACCTCGGCGATCTGGCGCGCGGCCTCCTCGATGGGCTTGACCAGCAGCTGCTCGACGCGGCGCGCCTCCATGCCGGGAAAGCGCGCCGTCACCACCGCGGTGCGGATCGTGATCTCCGGGTCCTCCTGGCTGGGATGGGTGAAGTAGGCGAAGACGCCCGCGAGCGTCGCCAGCAATGTGACCGCCGCGACCAGCCGCCAGCGGTCGAGCGCGAAACGGGTGAGGCCGGTCATTCCGGAAGGCTCCAGAGACGGACCGCCTCGCCCTCGGTCAGCAGCGCGACGCCCGCGGTCACGACGCGCTCGCCGGGAGCAAGGCCCTCGCTGACGAGGACGTCCGCGCCGACGACGCCCTCGATGGCGACGTCGCGCCGGCGCACGACGGACGCCGCCTCGTCCACCACCCAGACCCGCGCCCGCGCGCCCGCGGTGGGCGGGGAACTCGCGTCCTCGAACAGCAGCGCCGACAGCGGCAGGTCCACAGCGCCCGCGCGGCGCGGCAGCGCGAAGCCGACGGCGGCGGAGAAGCCGGTCTTGGCGCCCGCGGGCGGATTCTCGAGCCGGGCCTTGACCCGGAAGGCGGCGCCCGCCTCGGCCTCGGCGGCGATCTCGGTCACGACGGCGCGGAAGGTCTCGCCCGGGAACGCCGGCAGCCGGACCTCGGCCTCGTCGCCCGGCGCCAGCGACGCCAGCAGCGCCTCCGGCGCCAGAACCTCGGCCTGAAGCGCGGCGGTGACGGCGATCTCGTAGACGGGCTGGCCCGCCGCCAGTTCCTCGAAGCGGTTGGCCAGCAGCCGCGTCACCACGCCGTCGCCGGGCGCGATCAGGGTGATGCGCGCCAGCCGGTCCTCGGCGGCGGCCAACCCGGTCTCGGCCACCCGCAGGGCCGCGAGCGCCGCCGCGACTTCGCCCGAGGCGCGGTCGAAGGCGGCGCGCGCGACGATTCCGCGGTCAAACAGCGTGCGCTGCCGCCGGAACTCGGCGTCGGTCGTATCCATCTGCGCGCGCGCCGCGGCGAGACGGGCGCGGGCGGCGTCGATCTCGCGCTGCGCGTCGGCGGGGTCGAGCCGGGCGACCACCTGTCCCTCCGCGACCGGATCCCCCTCGCGCAGCGGCGCCTCGATCAGCCGCCCGCCAAGCGGAAACGCGAGATGCATCGTCTCCGCCGCGGTCAGCACGCCGGGCAGGGTGCGCCGCTCCGCCGCGTCGCCCACGGATACGACCATCGCGCGCACCGCGCGCGGAGGCGCCGGCGCTGCGGCCTCCTCGGCGCCGTCACAGGCGGACAGCGCGAGCGCGGCCAGCGCCGCGGCGGAGAGCGGTCGGATCATCGGGTCGGCTCCCGTTTGGCGGCGACCCCGGAAAGGGGCGCGGCTTGCTCCCGCAGCTCGCGCGTGAGGAAGAAGGCGATGACGGTCCGGATCACGACCACGGCGCTGAGCGCGACAAGCTCCTCCAGCGATCGGCGCACCACCGTGTGCATGATGTCGGCGCAGATCAGTATTTCGAGCGCGAGCAGGATGTGGACGCCGAGACCGCGGCGCAGCCTCAGGAAATCCTCGGCGCGATCAGCCCTTGCGTGGAGCAAACCGATCGTCGCGCGGATGACCCCGACCAGCAGAACCGCAAGGGCGAGCAGTTCGATGAGGGACGCGCCGCGATCGACGAACCGCTCGACCGCCTCCAGCGCGCCGGTCGCCTGTTCCGCCGTCATGACGCCACCCGGCCCTGCACGGACTGACGCGCGTCGCGCCGCATGGTCACGCCTCCCTGGGTGGAACGAGATGCGCCCGGCATGGGCGCCGGCGCGGCGCGGCGCAACGGAGAGGGCGCCCGAAATGGGCGCCCCATCTGCTCACGGCGCTGATCCCGCTTGCGCGAGCGCTGCGTAGCCGACGGCGCCCGGCGGCGTGCGCAGCCACGCGACGCCGTCGCGCGCCGCCGCAAAGGCCGCGTCATAGAGGCGGCCCATGGTCTCCGGGTCGAACTCCGTCGCCGAGGCCGCGCCGAGTCCCGGGGGCACGAAGGCGACGTTGAACTCGGCGCCCGCCCGGTCGGCGGCCAGCCAGATCTGGGTCAGGTCGCCCGCGCTCTGCGCCCGGATCAGGGTGCTGACGGTGCGCGCCGCGATGCCGGGGATCGTCCGCTCGACGGGCTGGTAGGGCGGCGCGAGCGTGTTGTTCTGGATCACGAAGATGCGCCGGCGGACCGGGAACGGCGCCGCCATGTCCAGCACATCCGCAAGACCGGTCGGGCCGATGGTGACCGAGCGGGTGACGCCGCCGTCCACGTGCAGCTCCACGAAGCGCCTCCCGCCGGCTTCGACCTCGATCGGCACCGGCGGAAAGGCGCCGGGGATCGAGGCGGAGGCGAGGAGCACGTCGAGGAACAGCTGCCGCGCGCCCGCATCCGCGATGGCGCCCATGTCCCACAGCACCGGCCGCGCGGCGTCGATGTTGGTGGTCACCACCAGCAGACG
>NZ_DAIQNN010000217.1:0-2548 GCF_036788415.1 Rubrimonas sp.
ACACGATCACCGACGGCGTCACCTTCGCCACCGCGACGCTGACGATCGACGTGACGCCGGACATGCCGCCCATCGGCCCCAACGTGATCATCGGCGAGCCCAACCAGCCGCGGATCGACGGAACGGACGCGGCGGATATCATCCTGATCGGCCGCTCACGTGCGACCCAGGTGTTCGGCGGCGACGACGCGGACATCTTTGTCTTCGGACAGACCGCCAACGACGGCTTTCGCGACGTCGCCTACATCCGCGACTTCGAGCAGGGCATCGACGCCATCGACCTGTCGGGCAATGCGTTCAGCCTGCGCACGCTCGGTCTGACCAGCGTGATCACCCTCGATACGCCAGACCGCGACACGCTGTTCGTCACTGGCGTGACGCTCACCGCCGCGGACTTCACCGACGAATGGACCAACAGCGACCCGGGGCTGCTCGCCTGAGCCCCGCCGATTCTTCCAACGCGACGGCGTCAGGACTGCGAGCGCAACGTCCCACGGAGCAAGACACATGCATTCGATCAATCGATTGCTCATCTCCATCGCCTTCGCGCTGGGCCTCGCCGCGGTTGCTTCGGCGTCGACGCCGCCAGCCGTCAAGGTCTTCGAGGGGACCGTGGCGCCCCGCATCCTGCCGGTGGCGGGCGATCGCGTCGACGCTCTCGCGTTCGGCCCCGTGTCGGGACCGGGCATCGGCCTCATCGAATTCGACGCGGGCGCAGAGTTCGGCCTGTCGCCGCTCGGCGACGACGTGACGACCTTCTTCCCGACCATCTTCGAGAGTTCCGATCTCGTGCTCGACAGCCGCGATCTTCTCGGCGCGCCGAGGGTCATGGCCGGGCCGACCGCGGACGCGCCTTTCATCGTGACGGCTGGGACGATCCTCGGCCGCTTCCAGCCTGAATGACTGCTGCGGCTGACTGGAGTGATCGGACCGGACCAGACCGGCGCGGGAACGGTGGATGTGGAGGGGTTCCTCGCGTCTATCCCGCTGCCCGCACCGGCGGCGCTGCTTCCTGCGGCCGCGGCGACGCTCTGCGCGATGCGGCGGCGTCCGGCCTGAAGCGTCCGTTCGACGCGAGCGGGCGCGACGGCAGGTGCGGCGGGGCGCGACGATGAAGGTCATGATCGCCACGCCGACCGTCCACGGCACGGTCGCCGCTGCCTATGCGAGGACGCTGGTCGCGCTGACACAGGTGCTCGGCGGCTTTGGAGCGGGCTACACGCTGATGACCGTCGACAACGCCGACGTGGTCACCGCGCGCAACCTGCTCGCCCACGCGTTCATGCAGGACGACAGCCTCAGCCATCTGCTGTTCGTCGACAGCGACATGGCCGTCCAGCCGGTGGTCATGCGTCGACTGTTCGCGCTGCGGGCGCCGGTCGTCGGCGTGGCCTATCCCCAGCGGCGGATCGATCTCGCCGCGTTCGCGCAGGCGATCCGTGAGGGCGCCGGGGTGGAGCAGGCGAAGGCGCGCGCCTCGGTCTTCACCCTGCGGCTGTCGCCCGGCGCCAGGCAGATCCGCGATGACGTCATGGAGGTCGAAGGGTTCGGCTTCGGCTTCGTGGTGATCGAGAAGGCGCTGATGCGGCGGCTGGCGGAAGCGGGCCTTGCGCAAGCCGTGTCCCGTCGTCGCTCTGGTCCGTCGGAGCCTGCCGGCGCGATACGGGACTACTTCAGCGAGATCACGCTGGCGAATGGCGAACGCCTCGCCGAAGACCACGCCTTCTGCGAGCGCGTGCTCCGCCTCGGGGATACGCGGCTCCTCGCCTATGTCGGGCCGGGCGTGGGCCATGTCGGTCAATTTACGCACGACGCGTCATTCGTCGATCGCGTGCGCGCGACCAGCAGTGGCGCGGGTCCGTCACCGGCGAAATGAGCGCTGATCGCCCCACCGCCAAGGAGACCGTCGAGAATGTGGGGATGGTGACGCCATAAGGGCGGCGGGAGCTGGTGGCCCGAGGGTGATTTTGCGCCGCGTTGGCGCGTTGTGGTCGAGCTGACAGGGAGCGACGGCTGCGTTAGCGCGGCGATCCTGACGACGGGCGAGCGCGCCGGCCCGGGCCACGCTTCGGTCGATGCCGGTGCGGCGTCGCCCGCCGGCGCAGCATGACCCCGGTCGCGGAGATCATGCCGCCTCGCTGCATATTGGACTGTGAGCGGGTCCTGGCGCTGATGGACACGAGCGCGTCTTCAGCGGCGCGCCGGCGGAGGCGGATCGGCAGACCCGGTGCTTGCGAGAGGTGCTGTCACGTTAACCCCGGGCTCGCGGCTCACGGCCGTCTCGGATAGCTTTTGCTGATGTCGATGACCGTCGCCTCCTATAAGCGCCACCGCTTCCCGCCAGCGATCATCGCCCATGCGGTCTGGCTCTACCTGCGCTTCTCGCTCAGCTTGCGCGCCATCGAGGAGGTGCTGCTCGAGCGCGGGGTCGAGGTCTCATACGAGACGCTGCGGCGATGGGTGGTGAAGTTCGGCCCTGCGATCGCGCGTGGTGGGGTTTCCGTACCGATTTCCCCGAAAGTGCCGGGGACCGTGTCAGAGTTGGGGG
>NZ_DAIQNN010000218.1:0-2477 GCF_036788415.1 Rubrimonas sp.
TCGGCGATCAGGTGGGCGACGATGTCGCCGAAGGCCTCCGTCAGCGCGCGGTGCAACGCGCTGAACTCCGCCAGCACGCTGCGCTCGAACACCGAGGGCCGGACGCGCACCATCACCGTGGTGCGGCGCCGGCGGCGGCGCGCTCGCCGTCGGTCGCGCCGCGGGCGAACAGCGCCTCGAGCTTGGCCGGCCTGTCGTTGATCGCGCGCGCGCCGTCCATCCGCAGCCTCTCTCCTCATGCCGATCGCCCGGGTCGCCGCCGTCAACCTACGCTCAGTCGGGGGTTCCAGCGCAAAGTCGGGGATTGATGGCATGGGCCAGGCGTCGGCGAAACGGCGCAGAGACCGTCGGATTGCAGCCGCGGCCGTTGGAGCCGCCGCGGATCAGCCCGGCCTTGCCCATCGCGTCCCGGAAGCCGGCGATGAAGTCGCGCCAGGGCGCGTTTGCCGCCGTCGTTGCGCGCGCCAGGAACTTCGTGTCGTGCCGTCGGCCGCGCGGCGACGGCGACGGTCGTGTCGAGGGGCTGGCGAGGATGCGCGCTGCGCTGGTCTCGGGGTCCGCGAGTGCGTCGGGGAGCGCCCGGCGAGAATCTGGAGCCGTTTCCATGTCGCGGGGCGGGCGGTCGTCGGCCACGCTGTCTGGCGGATCGGCTGCGTCGCGCGACGCTGGATGACCAGCGAGCCCGTCGCGTGCGCTCACCAGAGCCGCCTGACGCCATAGGAATCGAAAACGGCTTCGTTCGATACCAGCGGCAGGTCGTGGGTGAGGGCCTGGGCGATCAGCATGCGATCGAAGGGATCGCGGTGCGGCCCGGGCAGGTTTCCGGCCCGCGCCCCGTCGCGCAGGGAGATCGCGAGAGCCTCGAAGCCTTGCGCGGCGACGAAGGCGGCGAGGTCCTGAGCGACGACCGCGGCGCCGGGCAGCTTGCCGATGCGGTGTTTGGTGGCGATCTCCCAGGCGGAGGCGGCGCTGACGAGGACGGTGTTGGCGACATCCCCGATGGCCGCCTGCGCGTCTGCCGAGAGCCGCGGGTTGCCCTCCAGCCACCAGAGCAGCGCGTGGGTGTCGAGCAGCAGCCGCACCGATCCTACTCCCAGGCGGCGAGCTCGGCGGCCGGCAGCGGCTCGAAGAAGGCCTCGCCCGTCTCCATGCGGCCCTGGAGGGCGCCGAAGCGACGGGCCGCGGGCGCGCCGGCGCAGGGCACCAGCCGCGCCACAGGCTTGCCGTTGCGCGCGATCACCACCTCGCCGCCGGCTTCGGCCTCGGCGATGAGCTGGGAGAGCCGGGTCTTGGCCTCATGCACGTTGACGGTGGTCATCGGCCGATCTCCCACTGGTTAGCCAAGCATATGGTCATCGCCAGGTCGGCGTCAAAGCCTGCGCAGAGCCTCGGCCCCGCCTGGCGCGGCGACAAGGTCTGCGTGCTGGCGGCCGATGACGACGACGTCGGGGGCTGCATCATGTCGGGGCGCAGAGAAGTCGGGCGCAGAGTAATCGATCGTGGCTCGTGGGCGCTTGCGTCCGCATGCGACGCCGCGCAGTCAATCGCTCCTGAACGGCCCAGGGTGACCCGGATCACCTCTGAAGGCGCGACGCGTCCTTCGCCGCACGGGCGGTCATCCGATCAGCGCGACGCCGTGCGCGGCAACCGCCGCAGCCAGCGGACCATCGATCGTCGCGAGGGACGCCGCGCGTCGCAGCGCAAGCTCAGGAGAGAGCGCGTCGTAGGCTGTCGGTCTGTGCGCGCGGGGGAGACCGAGCGCCGTCGCGTCTTCCGGCGTCACGTCCAGCGCCACGCCGAAGCCGGCGATGGCGCCGAGATCGATCTCGGCTGTCCGCGGGGGATGCGCCCGCGACGCTCGGAAGCGATCGGGATATTGCGCAGCTCGGCCCAGAACAGCCACGGCGCCTCAAGCGGCGCATTCGCGATCGCCTCGAGGCTGGCGGGCTCCTCGTCCGGCAGCACCCAGGAGGCGGCGGTGCACGCGTCGAAGACGACGCGCATCACAAACGCCCTTCGTCGCGCGCGGCGCGGATGTCGGCGAGCGTCAGGGACGCGCCTGCTTCGGCCAGCGACCGCCGCAACGCCCGGATGCGCGCGCGCGCCGCGTCACGAGCCCCAGGGTCGGCGTCCTCCACTGGCACCAGCCTGGCGATCGGCTTGCCGCGCCGCGTGATCACGATCTCCTCGCCTCCGGCGACCGCTTCGAGCAGCGCCGACAGATGGGTCTTGGCCTCGAAGGCGCCGATCTCGCGCATGGTTCCTCCTTGGCTGGTCTGGAAACGAGTCTGCTGACATGCACCGCGCAAGGTCCGGCCGGAGGGCGCCGTGCATCGGCGCAACCTCGACACCGCGGTCGAGAGGCGAAGAGGGCGCACGGGCCGTCACCCGGGAGCCTCCCAGTCCTCGGTTCGAAGCCCTTCCACCCTTCCGAACTCCCGCATGTTGTGGGTGACGAGGATCAGCTCGCGCACCAG
>NZ_DAIQNN010000219.1:0-2456 GCF_036788415.1 Rubrimonas sp.
ACGAGAACGACCTTCTCGAGCCCTTTTGCATCGAGCGCATGGCGGAGGCGTTCGCCCGACGGCCCGATCTCGGCGCGCTGTCCCCCTGGACGTTCGTCGAAAGACGCGGCGCGCTCGAGGCGCCGCCAGGGCCAGAGCTCGCCGCTCAGCTGGTCGGCAACGACGCGACTTTGACGACCGCCTTCAGGGCCGACGCCATCGGCGACGCGCCGCCGTTCCGCCAGGGACTGCCGCGCGGCTATGACGTCTGGGACGGCGTGAACCGCGTTCTGACCGCAGGCTGGAGCGCGGCGAGCCTGCCGGAGGCCCTCGCCCTGCGTCGCGGCGATGGACCCGACATCGGCTGGCCGGAGTCGACCGCGCTTCGCGCCATGCGCGCCGAACTGCTCGCCGATCTCGTCGGTCCGCTCGGCCGGGCGGCCGTTTCGATCGCGGAGGATCTGTTGCCGCCGCCGCTGGCGCAGGGGCATCCTCCGATCGAGCAGCGCGCTGGCCTCGCGATATGGGCACGGATCGCGCGCGCCCCGCGTCGGGTCCTGCGCTGGGGGCGCCGGCGGCTGCGCGCCCTTCTGCGGCGGCTGCGCGGCCGCGCGGAGGCGCGCCATGCCCTCTGAGCGCGCGCCCTTCGTCTCGGTCGTCGTCTGCACCCGCAATCGGGCGGAGCTGCTGGAGAAAGCCCTGCTGAGCCTGGCCGATCAGGACATCGGGCCGGACGGCCACGAGATTCTGCTGGTGGACAACGCGTCGACCGACGCCACGCCGGAGGTGGCCCGCCGCCTCTCCGCGCGTCTGCCCCTGCGCTATCTGCGGGAGGAGCGCATCGGGCTCTGCATCGCGCGCAACAGAGGCTGGCGGGCGGCGCGCGGTGAGATCGTCGCCTATTTCGACGACGACGCCGTCGCCGAGCCGGGCTGGCTGGCCGCCATCCGCGACGTGTTCCGGCGCGATGACGCGGGGAAGATCGGCATTGTGGGCGGTCCCGTCGTCCCGATCTGGCTCGGCCCCCGGCCGGACTGGCTGGAGGATCCCATCGCCTGCTCCCTCACCATCGTGGATTGGGGGAAGGTCGAGAAGGCGATCACGGATCTGGACCGCGAGTGGCTGGTCGGCGCCAACATGGCCATCCCGCACCGGGTTCTCGAGGAGGTGGACGGCTTCCATCCGTCGCTCGATCGCATCGGGGACAATCTGCTGTCCGGGGGCGACGTGCATCTCGCGAAGAAGATCATCCGGCGCGGCTACGAGTGCCGGTATCTGCCGGCCATGGCGATCAGGCACCTCGTCCCCCCGGCGCGCCTCGAGAGGGCGTGGTTCACCCGGCGCTTCTACTGGCAGGGCGTGTCAGATGCGGTCATGGTCCTCGTCGACCGGGAGCCGCGGCCGAAGCGGCGGCTGGGCCTCGCGTTGCGGCGGCTCGGAGCCCTGCTGGCGGACCGCGCCAGGCTGCGCGCGCTCATCTTCTCGGGCGCGTCGGCGCGGGACTTCACGCAGAAATGCTTCGGGCTCATCGATCTCGGATTCATCATGGGGCTTCTCGGTGTCGCGCGTCGCTGATCGGCCCATCAACATCCGCTTCGTGCACACGCGCTTCCCCCATTGGGGCGGCCGCTCGGGATATGTGCGCCTCGTCGAGGCGCTCGACCCGACACGCTTCCGCACGCATCTTCATGGCGCATCCGACAGCGACGCCGACTTTCCAGCATGGCTCGCGCCGGTCCGGCCCGCCCTGCGGCGCATGATCGCCGGGCGGGGCATGCCCTGGTACAAGCTGAGCGACTTCGCCGCCGAGGCGAGGGCGTTCCTCGACTGCCTGCGCGGCGGCGCCGACATCGTGCACTTCCTCGACGGCGAACATGCGCCGATGTTTCTGCCGGGCGCGCTGCGACGGGCCGGGCTGCGCGGAAGGCGGGTCGTCGCGTCGTTCCATCAACCGCCCGACCTGCTCAGGACGATCGTGTCGCCGAACGTGGTCCGGCGACTGGACGGGATCATGCTCGTCTCGCCCTCTCAACAGGCGCTCGTCGAAAGCTGGGCCCGCGCAGACCGGATGCGCGTCCTGCTGCATGGCGTCGATGACGGCTTCTTCCATGTTCGCAGCGGTCCGCGCGAAGACGGACCGCTGCGCTGTGTGACCGTCGGCCATTGGCTGCGCGACTGGAACCTGTTCGCGGCGGTGGCAGCGGCGCTACCGGCGCTGCGCTTCGACGTGGTCACGGGCTCGGCGGTGAGCGAGCTGTCCAATGTGCGCGTGCACAGCGGCCTGTCCGACGAGGCGCTGGCGGCGCTCTATCGTCAGGCGGACATTCTTTTCCTGCCGTTGACGGAGTCGACGGCGAACAACGCCCTTCTCGAAGGGATGGCCTCGGGTCTGCCCATCGTGTCCACGGATCTCGCCGGCGTTCGGGCCTATGTCGGGGATTGCGGAGCCTTTCTGGCCCCGCCCGGCGGCGTCGCGG
>NZ_DAIQNN010000220.1:0-2423 GCF_036788415.1 Rubrimonas sp.
TGAGTTCATCGAGAGCCCATTGCGGACCTACAGCACGGGCATGCGCATGCGCCTGGCGTTCGCCGTCGCCATCCACATAGATCCCGACGTGCTGCTCATCGACGAGGTCCTGGCGGTCGGCGACATCGCCTTTCAGCGCAAGTGCTTGGCGAAGGTGTCGGAATTCAAGCGGGCCGGCTGCACCATCTTCCTCGTCTCGCATGACCCCGCGCAAATCAGGGCGCTCTGCGACGACATCCTGTATCTCAAGGACGGACGACAGGTCGCCTTCGGCCCGACCCTGGAGACGATGGCGCTCTACGAGCGGACGACGGCCGACGGCGAAAGGGCCGACGCGAGCGGGCAGCAGCGCGGCGCGTCCGAAGCGGCGGCGTCCATTCTCGCGGCGCGCCTGACGTCTGCTCAGGGTGATCCGCTCGACACCATCATGCCCGGCGCGCCGCTCTCGATTGAGATCGATTACGTCGTCAACGCTCCGTTGAGGGCGCTGAAGGCAAGCGTGAGCGTCAAGCGCGAGGATCACCTGATTTGTTTCGATTCGAATACCGACGCCACGCATGTCGAGCCGCCGGCGGCGGGCAGGGCGCGGCTGCGCCTCGTGATCGAACGACTGGATCTCGCTCCCGGTTCCTACTTCGTCTCGGTCGGCCTTTACGACGAGCACTGGCAGATCTGCCACGACGCCATCGAGCGATCGGCGTCGTTCGTGGTGGTGGGCCAGTCCGTTTCCGGCCTCGGCATTCTCAACCCGCCTTGCCGCTGGGGCGTGGCGTCCGCGGCACCATCCGGATCAGGCTGACGCGAGGTCCTCGTCGATGAGCCAGCGACATCCGCTTCCGGTCGTCGCCATGCCTCGGTCGCCGCACTGGGAGGAGATCCCGGCGGTGCCCCGGGATGGGCCCCGTCCGCGCTGGTCGGTGATGATCCCGGTCTTCAACGGGGCGGACGAGTTGCGCGTCAGCCTTCCGAGCGTCCTGGCCCAGGCTCCGCCCGAGAGCGAGATGCAGATCGAGGTGGTCGACGACTGCTCCACGCGGGACGATCCCGCGGCGGTCGTCGCGGCGGTCGGCGGCGGTCGGGCGTCCTTCCATCGCCAGCCCGTCAACGTCGGGCACAGCCGGAACTTCAACACCTGCCTCAAGCGCGCCAGAGGGGACATCGTGCATCTCCTGCACGCCGACGACTGGGTGGGCCCCGGCTTCTATGCGGCGATGGACCGGTTGTTCGAGGCGGAACCATCGCTCGGCGCTGCCTTCTGCCGCCATCAGATCATCGAACCGGACAGATCGGTGCAGTGGACCTCGCCGCTGGAGCAGGAGCGGGCCGGCGTGATCTCCGGATGGCTGGAGCAGATCGTCGGGGAGCTTCGCATCCAGGCTCCGTCGATCGTCGTGCGGCGCGAGGTGTACGAGCGGCTCGGTGGCTTCGACGCGCGCATCCTCAGCTGCGGCGAGGACTGGGAGATGTGGACGCGGATCACGGCCGCCGGCTATCCGGTCGGCTATGTGCCCGAGATCCTCGCCTTCTATCGCGACAGCCCAGAATCTCTCACGAAACGGTCGATCCGCTCCGGCCAGAACATCCGCGATCTCCGCAACGCGGTGGGGATCATCGGCGGCTATCTGCCTCCCGAACTCGTCTCCGACGCGCGGCGCCGGGGTCTCGAGAACTGGTCGCGCTTCGCCCTGCGCTACGCCAACGCGGCCGCGGCGCGCGGGGATGCGGAGGCGACTTTGGTCCAGCTCCGCGAAGCGCTCCTGTGCGGCCGTTCGCCGCGCACGCTGCGCGCCGTGGCGGTCGTCGCTGCGAAACTTTTCAGGGCGCGGCTCGACAGCCATGCGCCGCGATGGCGGAAGTCCCGCGAAATCGCGGGGCGGTGGCTGCGCCGCGCATTCATGCGCCCGATCCGGCGGACCATCCGACAGCTGCGGCGTCCGAAGCCATGACCTGAAGGACGGAACGCGAGTGCGGTCATGCGCCACCTGATCATCAGCCGGGAATATCCGCCTGCGCCCTATCCGCCCGGCGGCATCGGCACCTATGTCGTCAACATCGCCCGGCTGCTGGCCGAGGCCGGCGACACGGTCCATGTGCTTGGCCAACGCTGGTCCGCCGCGCCGCTCCACCGCGAGATGCTGGTCGACGGGAGGCTGATCGTCCACCGCGTCGCGGAGGACGACCTGCCCGACGGTGCCGACGGACGCGAGCTGGAGCGCCTGCGGCGAGAGCGGGACGGCCTGCGCGCCGGAGACTTTCCGGTGCGCTGGTTCTCCTGGGCGGCGGCTCACTTCGCTGAACGCCTGGTGGAGCAGGAGGGCGTCGACGTCATCGAAGCGCAGGAATGGGAAGCGCCGCTTCACCATCTGCTCATGCGCCGGGCCGCGGGGCTCGGGCCGCGAAAGGCCCCGCCCTGCCTCGTCCAC
>NZ_DAIQNN010000221.1:0-2340 GCF_036788415.1 Rubrimonas sp.
TCGACATCGGCCACGGCGAGGGCGGCGCGGCCGCAGCGGCGCGGTGGGGCGTGATGGCGCTCGACGCCAGCGCCGCGGGCGAGGCATCCTCCGCCGGGCGTGACGGCGCGGTCGATGCGCTGACCGCGATGCTGCAGCGACGCCGGCACGAGCCGCGCGTCATGAGCGCGACGGCGGTGATCGAGACGCCGATCGAGCCATTGGTCTTCGATCTCTGGCTCGAGACGATCCTGACGCTCTGCGGGCCGGAGCTTCTGCGGTTCAAGGCCATCATCCACATCGCAGGCGAAGAGGCGCCGCTGGCGCTGCACGCGGTCCAGCACGTCCTGCATCCGCCGGTGGCGCTGCCGCGTTGGCCCTCCGACGACCGCCGCAGCCGCTTCGTCCTGATCGGCAAGAACATTCCGCGCCGTCTTCTCGACGAAAGCATCGCCTTCCTGCGAAACCCGCCAGAGTTGGCAGCGTCCGATCCGTTTTCCGAACCCGAGGACGCGTCCCGAGGCGCGACGGCCCCTGCACCCGCCTAAAGGAGCGCCCGATGAGCGACCGCATCCCCGTCACCCTGCTCACCGGCTTTCTCGGCGCCGGCAAGTCCACGCTGCTGAGCGCCGTCCTGCGCGATCCGCGTTTCAGCGACACGGCCATCGTCGTGAACGAGTTCGGCGAGGTCGGGCTGGACGGGGCGCTGATCGCCCATGCGCCGGAACAGATCGTCGAGACCACGACGGGCTGCCTCTGCTGCACGATCCGCGGCGACATCCGCGAGGCGCTGGTGAGGCTGCATGCTCGGATGATGGCGGGCGAGGTCGCGGGCTTCTCACGACTCGTGATCGAGACCACCGGGCTCGCCGACCCGGCGCCGCCGATCCAGACTCTGATCGCGGATCCGCGCCTCGCTCGGCGCTTCGCGCTGGCCGGTGTCGTTACGGCGGTCGACGCGGTCAACGGCGATGCGACGCTCGATCGGCATGAAGAAGCCGTCCGGCAGGTCGCCGTCGCCGACCGGATTGTCCTGACCAAGACGGACCTCGCCCGCGACCCGGCCTCGCGGCGCGACCTCGACGCGCTCGCGGCGCGGCTGCAGGCGCTCGCGCCAGGGGCGGTGATCCTCGATCGGAACGCGCCAGAGTTCGACCTGCGCCGGCTGTTCGACATGACCGCCTTCGACCCGGGCGCGAAGTCGATGGACGTGCGCGGTTGGCTGAACGCGGAGTCGCTCGAGGCCGATGGGCATTCTCATCACGAGCATGGGCATGGTCATGATCACCACCACGACGTCTCGCGCCACGGCCCCGACATCCGTGCATTCTGCGTCACGCTCGACGAGCCTGTCCCGACCATGGGTTTCACCACGGCGCTTGAGATTCTGATCGCCAATCAGGGCCCAGCGCTGCTGCGCGTGAAGGGCGTCGTCTGTCTGGCGGAGAAACCGGAGCGGCCGATCGTCATCCACGGCGCCCAGCATGTGTTCCACGACCCCGTCATCCTCGACGCCTGGCCCGACGCCGACCGTCGCACCCGGCTCGTGTTCATCACCCAGGGCGTCGGTCAGGCGCCGGTGGACGCGTTCCTGCGGGCGTCGTGCGCGGCGGGGGTCGCACCTGCAGCGCCGACATGAGGCGCAACATCGTGACGACACTGCGCCGACGTCGCGCATGCAACCCGATGGGCGCGTTCGACAGCGCCCCGGAGCCGCTGCGTCGCTGGCTGGCGCGCGCGGCGCTTTCGTGGTCCGTCAAGTCGGCCGTGAAGGTCTACGACCGCGCTCTCAGACGCACCCACGGCGACGTGGCGGCGGCGCTCTGCCTGCTCGACGCGCGGGAGCAGGCGCTGCTCGCCCGAGACGCCGCACGGGTCTGGGGACCGACGCATCCCGCCGCGGCCCCGCAGATCAAGCGCGATCAGACCACCTGCAGCGGTCCGTGGTCGTCGCAGTGGCCGTCATGCGGGTGATGCAGTCGGCCGTTCACGAGGTAGCAGACATGATCGCCGTGCGGCACGGCCTCATGCCCGCAGCCCGGCCCGTGAACGTGATCCGCGTCATGACCAAGCGCAGTCCTGGACAGCGGCGCGCAGGCGTCGGGATTGGCGGTCGAGACCTCGATCACGTGCTCGTCGACGTGACCCTGGTGCGGATGATGCAGATGGCCGTCGTGCAGGTAGTCGACATGACCGCCATGCCGCACGGCGGTGTGGCCGCAGCCGGGGCCGTGGACATGAGGGTGGTTCGCATGCTGCGGATTCGAGCAGGTCATGGCCGGTCTCCTTCCCGGATTCTGGCCGAGGAGGCGCCCTCGGCGGCGTGATCGAGGATGTCCCGCACGAGACGGGCGACATGTC
>NZ_DAIQNN010000222.1:0-2273 GCF_036788415.1 Rubrimonas sp.
TCGCGCTCGAAATAGCCGAAAGCGTCGTGCGAGGTGACGACGATCCGGCGCTCGGCTGGCAGCGCCGCCACCGCCGCGCGGACATCGGCGTCGAGGGCGTCGAGCTCGGCGAGATAGCTCGCGAGGTTGGCGGCGTAGGTCGGGGCGCCCTCTGGATCGGCGACGCTCAGCCCCTCGGCGATCGCGCCGACATAGAGCCGCACATTGGGCACGCTTTGCCAGGCGTGTGGATCGACCGGCCCGTGATCGTGGCCAGCATGGTCGTGCGCGTGATCGTGGTCATGCGCCTCGCCTTCCTCTGTCGCGAGCGGCGCGACGGCGGCGGCCGCGACGACGATCGGCCCGCCATATCCCGACGCCTCGACCAGCCGATCGATCCAGCCCTCGAAGCCGAGACCGTTGACGACGACGAGGTCGGCCTGCGCCACCGCCTTCGCGTCGGCCGGCGTCGGCTGGTAGACATGGCCGTCGCCGTCGGGGCCGACGAGCGTCCGTATCTCGATGCGCTCGCCGCCGATGCGGTCGACGAGGTCTCCGAGGATGCTGAACGAGGCGACGACCGCGAGGCGGTCGTGCGCAGTGGCGCCGATCGGCGCGAGCGCGAGCGCGAAGGCGGCGAGCAGGCAGCGGCGCGTGAGCATGACAGGTCTCTCCTTTGATCAGTTTTCGAAGTGCGGGCGGGGCGCGAGGCGGGCGACGAGCCCTCCCTCGGGACCGAGGACGAGCGAGCCGAGATAGGCGGCGCCGGCGACGAGGATGATCGCGGGGCCCGAGGGCAACCCGACGTGGAACGACAGCAGGAGACCCGCCCAGCCCGAAAGGATCGCGATCCCCGCCGCGACGGCGATCAGCCCGCCGATCCCGCGCGCCCAGAACCGCGCCGCGACAGCCGGCAGGATCATGATCCCGACCGCCATCAGCGTGCCGAGCGCGTGGAAGCCGCCGACAAGGTTCAGCACCGCGAGCGCGAGAAAGACGAAATGCGCGACTGCGCCGCCGCCGCCGACCGAGCGCAGGAAGCCCGGATCGACGCATTCGAGCACGAGCGGCCGAAACAGCGCCGCGAGCGTGATCAGGGTGAGCGTCGCGATCGCGCAGAGCAGCGTCAGCGCCGCGTCGTCGAGCGCGAGCACCGTGCCGAACAGCACGTGCATCAGGTCGACCGTCCCGCCGCGCATCGAGACGATCAGCACGCCCGCCGCCAGCGAGATCAGGTAGAAGGCCGCGAGGCTCGCATCCTCGCGCAGCGCCGTGGAGCGGCTGACCGCTCCGGCGAGCAGCGCGACCGCGAGCCCCGCGATCACGCCGCCGAGCGTCATCGCTCCGAGCGAGAGCCCGGCGACGAGGTAGCCCACGGCCGCGCCCGGCAGGATCGCGTGGGCCATCGCGTCGCCCGTCAGGCTCATGCGCCGCAGCATCAGGAACACGCCGACCGGCGCCGACCCGAGGGCGAGGGCGAGACAGCCCACCAGCGCGCGGCGCATGAAGGCGAAATCGGCGAAGGGGTCCAGCAGGAGATCGGCGATCATCGCGCGCCGCTCCTGCGGCACACCGCCGCCGCGTCGTCCTGCGCCTCGATCATGCGCCGCGCGCGCAGGAGGTTCGCCGCGCTCAGCGCCTCTTTCGTGGGTCCGTGCGCCACGAGCTCGCGCGCCAGCAGGAGGGTCTCCGGGAAGGCCGCGCGCACGAGGTCGAGATCGTGGAGAACGGCCACCACTGTCCGCCCCTCGCCGTGCCAGCGCCGCACGAGGTCCATCAGGTCGGCAGCGGTGCGGGCGTCGATCGCGGTGAAGGGCTCGTCGAGCAGGATCAGCTCGGCGTCCTGCAGCAGGAGCCGCGCGAAGAGCGCGCGCTGGGTCTGGCCGCCGGAAAGCGCGCCGATCGACCGGCGCTCGAAACCTTCGAGCCCGACCGCCGAGAGCGCCGCCCCGAGCCGGTCGCGATCGCCGCGGCCGAGCGCGCCGAAGGCCCCGATCCGCCGCCAGAGCCCCATCGCCACGAACTCCAGCACCGCGACGGGGAAGCTGCGGTCGATCTCGGCGAGCTGCGGCAGATAGGCGATTCGCGTCCGTGCGCTATCCGCCAGAGTCATGCGGCCCTCGAGGGGCCGCAGCGCGCCGGCCACGCCCTTGAGCAGCGTCGACTTGCCGGCGCCGTTCGGGCCGACGATCGCGGTCAGCGCGCCCCGGGCGATCTCGGCGTCGAGGTGATGCACGGCCGGATGCCGGTTATAACCCAGCGTGAGGTTCTCGAAGCGCAGCGCCGCGGTCATG
>NZ_DAIQNN010000223.1:0-2247 GCF_036788415.1 Rubrimonas sp.
AGCAGCGCCGCGCCGAGGAAGAAGCCGAAGCCCTTCACCGCGTTCTTCGAGCCGGTCAGCAGCGCCACCCAGCGAAACAGCGCGCCCTCCTGCTCCGCCGGCGCGAGGATCTTCACCGCGCTCTTGGAGCTCATCTTGGCGAGGTCCTTCGCGACGCCCGAGACCCCCTGCGCCGCCATCACGAAGGCGACCGAGGCGACGACGCTCCATGCGGGGTCGAGCGCCGCCAGCCCGGCGAGCGCCGCGATCTGGAGGCCGAGCCCCGCATAAAGCGTGCTGGTCAGCCCGAAGCGCGCCGCGATCCACCCCGCCGAGAGGTTCGTGACGACGCCCGCCAGCTCATAGAGCAGGAAGAGGTACGCCAGCTGGATCGGCGAGAATCCCAGCGCGTTGAAATGCAGCAGCACCAGCATCCGCAGCGCGCCGTCGGTCAGCATGAACGCCCAGTAGGCGGCGGTCACCGCGGCGTAGGCGGCGACGGGGCGCGCGGGAGCGCTCATCTCACAGCCCCCGCGCCACCATGCGGGCGATGTCGGCGAGCCGCCACGCATAGCCCATCTCGTTGTCGTACCACGCGTAGACCTTGGCCTGCGTGCCGTTCACCACCATCGTGCTGAGCCCGTCCACGATGGCCGAGCGGGTGTCGTTGAGATAGTCCGACGAGACGAGCGGGCGGTCCTCGTAGCCGAGGATGCCGGCGAGAGGCCCGGCCGCGTATTCGGCGAACAGCCCGTTGATCTCCTCGACGGTCGTCGCCCGCTCCATCTCGAACACGCAGTCGGTCAGCGAGGCGTTGAGCAGCGGCACGCGCACGGCGTGGCCGTTCAGCCGCCCTTTAAGCTCCGGATAGATCAGCGTGATGGCGGTGGCTGAGCCGGTGGTGGTGGGGATCATGTTGGTCAGCGCCGAGCGCGCCCGGCGCAGGTTTTTCATCGGGCGGTCCACGATGGTCTGCGTGTTGGTCACGTCGTGGATCGTGGTGATCGAGCCGTGCTTGATGCCGATCCGCTCGTGCAGCACCTTCACCACCGGGGCGAGGCAGTTGGTGGTGCAGGAGGCCGCCGTCACCAGCCGCTGCGAGCCGTCGTAGAGGTCGTGGTTGATCCCGTAGACGAGGTTCAGCGCGTCGCCGTCCTTGACCGGGGCGGAGACGACGACCTTCTTCACGCCCGCCGCGAAATAGGCTTCGAGCGCGGCGGTCTTCGTGAAAGCGCCGGTGCAGTCCACCACAATGTCCACGCCCATCTCGGCGAGCGGCAGGTCCTCGATGCGGCGATGCGCGGTGAGCCGCATCCGCTTGCCGTCGATGGACAGCCCATCCTCGGTCGCGGCGATGTCGGCGGTCCAGCGGCCATGGACGCTGTCGAATTCGAGCAGCAGCGCATGCGCCTCGGGGCCTTCGACGAGGTCGTTGAGCAGGACCACCTCGCCGCCCGGCGCCTCGGCGGCGTAGGCGCGCAGCAGCAGTTTTCCAATCCGGCCGAGGCCGTTGACGGCGATGCGGGGCATTGGAGGCTCCTCAGGCGGGGAAATGGCGACGCGTGCGGTTGGCGAAGGCGACGAGCGACAGCATCACGGGCACTTCCACGAGCACGCCGACCACCGTGGCCAGCGCCGCCCCCGAGCCGAGCCCGAACAGCCCGATCGCCACCGCCACGGCGAGTTCGAAGAAATTCGACGTGCCGATCAGCGCGCAGGGCGCGGCGATGGCGTGCGGCACGCGCCAGAGCCACGCAGCGGCGAAGGCGAGGCCGAAGATCAGATAGGACTGCGCGAGAATCGGCGCTGCGATCATCGCGATCACCAGCGGCCGCTCCAGGATCACCGGCCCCTGGAATCCGAAGAGCAGCACGACGGTCGCCAGCAGCGCCCCGACCGAGACGGGCTTGATCCGGTCGGTGAAGGACGCCACCGCCGCCTCTCCGCCCCGCCGCATCAGCCGCGCCCGCGTCAGCGCCCCCGCGGCGAGCGGGATCACGACGTAGAGGACCGTCGAGAGCAGCAGCGTCTCCCAAGGCACTTCGATGTCGGTCACGCCGAGCAGGAAGGCGACGATGGGCGCGAAGGCGAACACCATGATCACGTCGTTCACCGAGACCTGCGCCAGCGTGTAGGCGGGGTCGCCGCGCGTGAGCTGCGACCAGACGAACACCATCGCCGTGCAGGGCGCGGCCCCGAGCAGGATCAGCCCTGCGAGATATTGCTGCGCATCCTCCGGCGCGATCATGTCGGCGAAGACCACCTCGA
>NZ_DAIQNN010000224.1:0-2239 GCF_036788415.1 Rubrimonas sp.
AGCCGCCTGTTCGTGGGCCGAAGGCGGGCGAGCAGCGCCCTTGGCGCGTCGTACAGCAGCCGCATGCGTATTTGCGGGGTTGAGGTACTGTTCGCCGCCTTCGCCGTGACCGCGAACTCCGGTCCCTCCAGCCTTGTGATTGCCGGCGCCGCCATGGGCCAGGGCAACGTGCTGAGCGTAGGCCGGCTGCTCGAGGCGGGAGCAGATGCGCAGACGTTCGACGAGGCGCCGACCGCGACTTTCGCGCAGTTGACCGACCGGAAGGCGGCCTCACGCATCCGCCCGCCCGAGCCCGGGTGGGCTGAACGCCGCATCGCCCGCGTCATCGCGACCATCGACGCCGCGCCGGGAGGAATACGCCCGGCTGGTTCGACCGTGAGCACCGGTCATCGCGAGCAATGGCCATGACGGCCGAGACCTGGCTTGCCCTGCTCCTCTTCGCCACCGTCGCCTGCATCACGCCGGGGCCGGGCAACACGCTGATGATGAGTTCCGGTTTGCGCCGCGGCATTGTTGCAACGCTGCCGCTGCTCGCCGGGATCAACGTCGGTTTCATGGCGTTGCTGGCCGCAGTCGGCGCAGGCCTCGGCGCAGTCATCATCGCCCTGCCCGGCGCGGCGCTGGCGCTGAAGCTCGCGGGCGGATGCTACATCCTGTGGCTGGCGCTGCGACTGGCCCGAGCGGGGCCGCCGCGGAACGAACAGGACGGCGCCCTGCCCAGTTTCGGGGGCGGCTTCCTGCTGCAATGGCTCAACGGCAAGGCGTGGCTGATGGCCGTAGGCGCAGTCGCCGCCTACGTCCGCCCCGAGGCGGTGATCGAAAGCCTCGGCATCGTCGCAGCGACGTTTCTCGTGATCGGCGTCGCGGCGAACCTGCTCTGGACTGCGGGCGGCGCGATGCTGCGCCCCCTGCTGATGACCGAGACGTCTGCGCGCCGCGCCAACGCCGTGCTTGCGGGCTTGCTCGCCGTCTCCGCTGTGCCGATCCTTCTCTCTTGAACCGACTGCCCGCGCGGCCGGGGCGCCCTGCGCGAATGCGCACGATCGTTCAAGCCGCGCCTTGGCGCCGTGTGCGACGTTCGCGCCGTCGAACGAAAGGACGCCCCGTCAAGTCCACAAGTTATCAGTCGCGCTCGCCCGACGGCTCGGAACCGACGAGGACAGACACGCGGCGACCCCGGACGGACAGTCGGCGTTCGTATTCCAGGATCGCGAGCCTGACGAAAAGGCGAGCGCGGTTCCGACCAAGGAAGGCTGTCGTGATCGTCTACACTATGGTGGGGGCCACCGACCTGCCACGCGCCATCGGCTTCTACGATCCGATTTTCGCCGTGCTCGGCCTCGAGCCGTGCTGGCGCGACGACAACTCGTCATGCTGGGGCGTGAAGGCCGACCCGCGGAGCCCGCGATTTTTTCGTCGGCTATCCCTTCGATGGGGGAGCAGCAAGTGTTGGCAACGGCGCCATGTCGGCGTTCTGGGCGGAGACGACCGACCAGATCGAGCGCTGCCATGCGTTAGCCCTTGCGGGCGGCGGCGCCTGCTAGGGGCCGCCGGGGCCGAGGCCACAGTACGGCGACACGTTCTTCGGCGCCTATGTCCGCGACCCCGACGGCAACAAGATCGCCTTCGTTCGCTTCTAGTCCGGAGGCGACGCAGCAGTGGTGCGCGCCACCACGCGCGCCACGGCGTCGGCGACACTCAAGATGGCGGTGTCCAGCACCAGCAACGGCTCGGTCCAAGGTTCGAACTCCCGGCTCGCGACGGCCTGCCAGTCGGGCAGTAGCAGTCCCTCAGTATCGGGGGTCCGCGTCTCGACGCGACGGCGGTGCTCATCGTCGTCGGAGCAAATCACCTCCACGTTCAGCAGGAATGCCGCAGCATCAGTCGCCATATCGGCCCAGGCAGCACGGGTCAGTGCGATGTCGTTGACGCAGTCCGCCACGACCGACAGACCGGCACGCAGATTGTCGGCGGCCACCGCATAGGCGACAGCGTACCCTGCGTCCTCGGCGGGCCTGATCCTGCGCGTCGAGCGAGCGAGCGCGGTTTCGATGCTGTCGATGCGCAGCAGCACTGCCCCGAGCCGGGCGCATACGCGCCGAGCGATCGTGGTCTTGCCGGCGCCCGGCAATCCCGAGAAGGCGATCAGTACGGGCCGGATCGTCATCGCAGAGCTTCCATAGCTCATTGTCGCACGCTCAGTGCGCCGTCGCCCGCGAGCATGAAGCCGCCGTCGCAG
>NZ_DAIQNN010000225.1:0-2234 GCF_036788415.1 Rubrimonas sp.
GCGCCAGCCGCTCCATCTGGGCCGTGACAGCCTCGGCCACCGCCGCCGGTCCGGATATTTCGGCGATCTCGATGCGGGCGCGCCGCGCGATCCGCTCGTCGATCTCCGCCAGCTCGGAGACAAGCAGCGCGAGCCGGTGCGCTCCGAGCGGCTCAAGCGCCTATGCCGGCACGGCGAAGATCACGCCATCCGTCGCCGCGGGATCGGTCACGACCCCTCCCAGGGATTCACGATATCGACCCCGGTCGGTTCGAAATCCCGGACGTTGCGCGTCATCACGGTGAGCCCGTGGCGCCGGGCGCTCGCGGCGATCAGCCCGTCCGCGGCGGCGACGGTCCGCCCTGCGGCCTGCGCCCTCGCCGTCATGAGACCCCAGAGCCGGGCGGTCTCGGCGTCGACGGCGAGGACGCGATCGGCGTAGTCGCGCTCGAGCCCCGCGAGCCAGACCTCCAGCGCCGACTTGCGCGCGCCGTCCGCGAGCCGGGCGACGCCGCAGGTGAGCTCGCCCAGGGTGACCACGCTCAGATGGACGTCGTCCGTCCCCAGCGCGCCGACTGCTGCGGCGACGCGCGGTTCGCCGCCGGTCCTGCGGAGTTCCGAGACCACGCAGGTGTCGAGCAGGACCCTCACAGATCGACCGGCCGGATCGGGCTCTGGTCGCGGGTCAGCTCGACTCCGTCGAGGGACGGGCCCTGCATGAGATACTGCGCGAGGCTCGGCTTCTCCCCGGTCAGGCGGCGGTATTCGGCCTCGGCGATGACGATCACGGCGCCGTCGCGCCGGGCGATGCGCTGCGGCCCCTCGGTGAGCGCGCGGCGCATCACCTCGCTCAGCCGGTTCTTCGCTTCCGCGACAGGCCATGTCATGCGCGTGCCCCATTCAATCTAGACACGCTAGACATAAAGGGCCTCAGCCATCCCGCCAAGGCGGCATAGCGTCCGCGGGCGTTCAGGCCCCGCCAATGGGATGATGCACCATCTCGTCCTCGCGCCGCCGCGCTTCGTCCCACGCCTCGTCGAAATCGGAACCCGGCTGCGCCGGCCCCTTGGCGGCCGCCGCGGCGGCCAGCATCGCCGCTGTCATCGGCAGACCGCGAACGGGCGAAGGCTTCTCGGCGAAAGGCGACTTCGGATCGACACGACCTGTCCCGTGACATTTCGGGCAGTCTTGGCGGTAGACGATGGAGCGCCCCGACAGGCCGACGAAGCCCGCGCTGAAGTGGTCCACCCGAGCGCCACAGTCGCACTTTTCGCGCCAGCCTCGCTGCACGACCCAGAGCAGGAAGAACGGCGCGGCGATCGCGCTCCCAATGATTGCAATGGTCGCCGCGACTAGAAAAGCGTCTGCCCAGAAACCAGTCAGCATCACTGCCTCGCGGCTCGTCCATAGAGGTCCAGGTCTTCAGGATCGGCCCCGAGCTGCAGGCGCTGGTTGGTCGATCCCACGAGCCCCAGGAGGCGCTCGCGATGCGTCTCGGTCGCCTCGGATGCTTCGCGCAGCTGGGCGATCACCTGGCGGCCAGCGTCAGGTACGTCAGCATACTCCGAAAGCACCTGCTGACGAAGCCGCATTTCGGTCGCCAGCACGCCCATGTCGTCGGAGCCTGGCTTGGATCGCAGGTGCGCGAAGTACACGGCCTGAGCACGGGTCAGGCCGCGTTGCTCGCCGGCCTCGACGTTCTGCTGGAACCACTCCTCTTGGCGGTTCGTGATGCCGATCCAGTCGCTAAAAGGCGCCAAGCTGCGGATGATGAACGACGGCGCCTCCGCGAACCGCTGCAGCGTGGTCGGGTTCTCGGCGCTCCTCTCGGCCCGCTCGCGCGCGTCCTCGAGGTCGCGCTGGACGACGGGCGCGACGCGCTGGTCGAGCTCGGCCCTGAGCGCGCCCGCGCGCTCGGCGTGCCGCGCCGCCGGGTCGACGGGGGGCGTAGCGGCGCCCGCGTCGAAGCCACCGGCCTGCGCCGCAGCGCCGCCGAGATCGACGCCGAGCCGGGCGCCCGCGCCGCCGCCCACCCCGGCATGGGCGCTCGCGCCATCGACCTCCGGCACGAAGAACCCCAGCGGCCGCACGAGATCGGCGAAGGCGCGGTATTCCCGCTCCTCGTGCAGGACGGCGAGGGCCGCGGCGACGCGGGCGCGCGCGGCCCCGTCGGCGGTGTCGGGGAAGTAGCCGGCATGGAATCCTCGCCAGAACGGCCTCGCCCTCGCGTTGCGGGAGGTCGGCCGCATCGAACG
>NZ_DAIQNN010000226.1:0-2148 GCF_036788415.1 Rubrimonas sp.
GCGAGATATTGCTGCGCATCCTCCGGCGCGATCATGTCGGCGAAGACCACCTCGAACAACAGCACGCCCAGCGCGGCCATGGTGAACGGCTTGATCAGCCAGTTGACCGCCAGCGTGATGATCAGGCCTTTCGGCTTCTCGCCGACGCGGGCGAGCGCGGCGAAATCCACCGCGACCATCATCGGATAGACCATCGCCCAGATCAGCAGGGCGACGGGCAGGTTGACCGAGGCGACTTCGAGCGCGGCCAGCGCGCCGAACAGCCCCGGCGCGAGCGCGCCGAGCGCCACCCCGCCGGCGATGCACAGCGCCACCCAAAGCGAGAGCAGCCGCTCGAAAGACCCCAGCGCCGCCTCGGGCGCAGGGGCCGCGTCGGCTGAGCGCGTCACGCGTCGGTCCGCGCGTCCATGCGGCCGATCCGGTCGACTTCGCGCTGCAGCGAGATTCGGTCGAGCGAGGCGACCGGCAGGTTCGCGAAGGCCGAGATGCGATGCTTGAGCTGGCGGTAGGTCTCGGAAAAGGCGAGCTGGCGCTCGGCCATCGTCCCCTCCACCTTGACCGGGTCGGGCATGCCCCAATGGCCGGAGATCGGCTGACCGGCCCAGGGCGGGCACTCCTCGTTGGCGGCGAGGTCGCAGACGGTGAACACGAAATCCATCCGCGGCGCGTCGAGCGTCTGGAACTCGGCCACGTTCTTGGAGCGCAGCTTGGAGGTGTCGTGGCCGAGCGAGGCGAGCTTCTCGACGGCGAGCGGGTTGAGTTCGGAGGTGGGGCGCGTTCCGGCGGAGAACGCCCGGAACTTGCCGCCGCCCTCGCGCTCGAGGATCGCCTCGGCCATGATCGAGCGGGCGGAGTTGCCCGAGCAGATGAACAGCACGTTGAAGATCCGGGACTCGGCCATGGAGGGCTCCTGTCGGGCGGGATTGGAGAGGATTGCGGCTGTCAGCGGCGCGCACAGCTCAGGGCGGCCGCGGCAGCAGTCGAGCGCGAGATAGTCGATCAGCGACCCCGCGCGGACGAGGTCGATGCGGTAGAGGATTTGTTTGCCCGCCCGCGCGCCTGCGATCAGGCCGGCGCGCGCGAGGATGGCGAGATGCACCGAGGCGACGTTCGGCTTGATCCCCACAGCCTCGGCGATCTCGCCGGCGGGCACGCCGTCCGGGGCGCGCCGCGCCAGCAGCCGGAAGATCGCCAGCCTGTTCGGCTGGCCGAGGGCGGCGAAGAGGTCGGAGGGCGCATCGGTCATGCGCGCACTCTATCGTCGCTTCGAGACTTCGCGAATGAAGTTTCGATGACAGCGGGGCCTTGTCGCGCGGGCGCCGTGCAGAGGGACCATTGACGAAACGACGCATCTAGTTCTATAGAAGCATCATGAAGGATTGCGCCGCCGCCGCATCGCTCGCCGCGCTGGGCCACGAGGCCCGGCTGAAGCTGTTCCGCCTGCTGATCAAGGCCGGGCCGGACGGGCTGACCGTGGGAGAGATCGTGCGCCATCTCGGCCTCGCGCCGTCCACCCTGTCGCACCATCTGGGCGCGCTCGTCGCAGCCGGGTTGGTGTCGCAGGAGCGACGCGGGCGCGAGACCGTCAACCGCGCCGATTTCGCCGCCATGCGCGCGCTGCTCGCCTATGTCGAGAGCGAATGCTGCACGGGCGTCTCCCCCGGCGTCTCGACTGGCGTCTGCGCCGCCGGAGACGCCGCATGAGCCCCCTTTTTTGTCCAGACGCAACCATGTCTCCAGAGGAGTCGTCATGACCGCTCTCGCTCTCGGCGTCCGCCGTCTCGGCGCCGCCGCCTTCGGCTTCGACCGGGTCGCGCTGGCGATCCTC
Source organism: Rubrimonas sp. (assembly GCF_036788415.1). NCBI lineage: Bacteria > Pseudomonadati > Pseudomonadota > Alphaproteobacteria > Rhodobacterales > Paracoccaceae > Rubrimonas > Rubrimonas sp. The sequence goes on from NZ_DAIQNN010000226.1 coordinate 1,829, forward strand.
GCCATTCTCGCGGCGCTGGCGCTCGCCGATCCGGCGCAGGCGCCGGCCTCGCTGCGCTTCATGGCGGGCGCGCTCGCCTCGGTCGCGCCGTGGCTGCTGCTCTCGGTCGGCATCGCGGCCTATGCGGCGGCGTCCGGCGCCGACAATCTGATCGCGCGCGCCTTCCACGGTCGCGAGGCGGCGATGGTGGCGACGGCGGCGACGATGGGCGCGCTGTCGCCCTTCTGCTCCTGCGGGGTCATCCCGCTGATCGCGGCGCTGCTCGCGATGGGCGTGCCGCTGGCGCCGGTGATGGCGTTCTGGCTGGCCTCGCCGGTGAT
>NZ_DAIQNN010000227.1:0-2054 GCF_036788415.1 Rubrimonas sp.
CTAATCGGCGCGCCCGCCGCGCTCGGGCAAGCGAGCGACGCGGTGTGATGGACTATGATATCGCCGTCTCCGTCCCAAAGCATCCGCCGGCGACCCCTGTGACGCATCAATCGTTTGTGACCCCGTTCGGCGTCCGACCCCACCCTGATCCAAATCAAGACGCCGCGCATCGTAGAACGCGGTCGCGGGGGTCGCATATCGCCCACGTCCGCCGCGGTGGCGCAATCCGCATACTGGGCACCGAGGCGGCGCGACCGCCGCTGCCCGAGCTACACCCGCAATCTGAATCTCATTGACGAACGTGACACCCGCAGCGATGTGCAGGGCCGCGGCGCGCGGAGATTCCCTAACGCCCCGCGCTGCCGAACTTTTTGGAGGCGCAGCCGCCTTCACTCTGCTTCGGTAGATGCGCGTCGAGGACGGCGCGAACGAAATCTTCGCGGCGCTCTGGCGGCATCATGTTCACGACGGCTGCGAAGACGCCCAGTGCGCGTCCAGCTGGGCCTTCAAAGGAAAAACGACAATCCCAGAGCGCGTTCTCGGAAAAGTTGACCGCCCCCACTCCAGCGAACACCAATTCGCACCGCTCGAACCGACATCTCATGAAGGTCTTGCCGTCCATCAAGATCCTTTGATCTGTAAAGCAGGCGTTCACGCTTGTATTCATCTATCTCTCCTTTTTGCTATTGGAAGCATGACGCGAGCTGCTCCCACGCCATTGGCGACGCTCTTGGACCGTCAACTCCCAAAGAGGAGATTGGTTCACGAAAGCAGACGTCGCCAGAACGCGCTGACCTTTTTTGGTATGGACGGGGTCACCCCCCACCCGACACTTGTTCACACTCTGGCCGCCGCCGCGGTCATTCGTATGCGCACCGTGACGGACAGGTCGCGTGAGGCGGTCAGCGCGGCCGCGAGGAACTCGATGGATAGGAAGTCGCTGACTGACGGCATGCCGATGCCCCGCGCCGGCCGTGCCAGTCCATGCGGCGGTCGTGGCTTCGCGGTGATCGCGCCGCCCTCGTTCTCCCACTTCGCAAAGGCTGGGCTCGGCGCCGCAGGCGGCATGCCCCGGCTTTCGTCCGGTTGTGTCATGCCCATATCCTTTTTCTGATCAAGTTGGATTTCTCGGCTGGAGAGATTCTGTTCTTCAGATCCTCCTGTCTGTTTTGATTCCGGTCGATCCGATCCGCTCGACCGATCGCCCAAACCTTGGCCGGCTTTTTTCGTTCAATCTACTTTCGGAATATACGCATCAGTGTAGGTCGTCGCGGGGTCCCGACGCCGATCGGCGTCACAAGCGATTGATCTTTCCTGGGCAAGAGGCGTCCCAGCATTACTCGTATCGACAGGCGCTCCTCCCGACGCCGGCCGGTCGCGGGCGCATGGCGCAATGTGGTGACCGGCGTCGTCGACCGGCTCGAGGCGCAGGGTCTGATCGAGCGTCGCCCGGACCCTCAGGACCGCCGCATGCACCGGCTCTTCCTGACGGAGAAGGGGTCGGCGCTGCGCGAGCCTCTCGACGCGGCCATGGAAACGCTGAACGCGGAGACGGCGCGCGTTGCGGGGTCCCATGCGGAGACGCTCGTCCCGGCCCTGCGCGCGCTCGGCCGTCGCAAAAGGTGGGACGGGGATGCTTGACACGAAGATCGCGCTCGTCGTCCGTCACGACCTCGCCGTCTGGCAGAAGCTGAACGTCGCCGCGTTTCTGACGAGCGGCGTCCTCGGCGCGGCCAGCGAGTTCCTGGGCGACCGATACGAGGACGCGGCGGGCAACCTCTACACCCCCCTCATCGTTCAGCCGATCATCGTGCTCAGCGCCGACGCCGCCAGCCTTCGCAGGATCCACGGCAGGGCGATGGAGTGCGGCGCGCGGCTGTCGATCTACATCGAGGAGATGCTTGAGACCGGTCACGACGCGGCGAACCGCGCCGCGGTAAAGGGCCGTCGGCCCGAGGAGATGAGCGTCGTGCGCCTTGGACTGCGCGAGGATCGCAAGCTCGTGGACAAGATCACCAAGGGCGCACGGTTGCACCTGTGAGGGTCCACCTCGT
>NZ_DAIQNN010000228.1:0-2018 GCF_036788415.1 Rubrimonas sp.
TCCTTGCAGCCGTACTTGTTGTCGAATTTCGACTTGGTGACGCTGTCGTTGACGTTGATCGCGGGGAAGGGCAGGCGGCCCGCCTTGGCGAGCTGGTAGAGACGGTTGACGCCGGTGGTCGTCTCCTCGGTGACGCCCTTGATGGCGTCGCGCTGGCGGGCGAAGAAGCCGGGCGAGGCCTTCATCCGCGCCTTGATCTGGGCGAAGAGGTACTCCTCCTCCTCCGATCCGGGCCTCGACAGCACATCCTCGCCGGCCTCGGCGCGGGCGCCGAGCAGGATGTACATCGTGGCGTCGCCGCCGTCGTCAAGGATCATGTTGGAGGGCTGGCCGTCGGGCCACTGGAAGATCGCGTCGGTGAAGCGCCAGTAATCCTCGAGGTTCTCGCCCTTGATCGCGAAGACCGGCGTGCCGCCCGCGGCGATGGCCGCCGCAGCATGGTCCTGCGTGGAAAAGATGTTGCACGAGGCCCAGCGGATGTCGGCGCCGAGGACTTTCAGCGTCTCGATCAGCACCGCCGTCTGGATCGTCATGTGCAGCGAGCCGGTGATCCGGGCGCCCTTCAGCGGCTGCGACTGGCCGAACTCCTCGCGGCACGCCATCAGCCCGGGCATCTCGGTTTCGGCGATGACGATTTCCTTGCGACCGTAATCGGCGAGGGAGATGTCGGCGACGGCGTAATCGGTCATGGAACGCTCCTAAGCGGAGCGCGGGAAAAACCCCGCGCGTTGCGGCGCGACATAGCAGCGCGTCGGCGGACGGGCAAGCGAGCGGCCCCCGCTTTACACGCGGCGGATGATCGCCTACCCGCGATCCGGCCCGCGAACCGGGCGGAGGGGGCGATGCCGAAACAGGCGCGGGCGTGGCAGCGGATGCTCTCGGGGCGCAGGCTCGACCTGCTCGATCCCGCGCCGCTCGACATCGAGATCGAGGACATCGCGCATGGCCTCAGCCGGGTCGCGCGCTGGAACGGGCAGACCTCGGGCGAGCACCCGTTCACGGTCGCCGAGCACTCGTTGCTCGTCGAAGACATCCTCGGGCGCGCAGGCCCGGCGACGCCCGCCGAGCGGCTGCTCGCGCTGCTGCACGACGCCCCGGAATATGTCGTCGGCGACATGATCTCGCCGTTCAAGGCGGCGCTCGGGCTCGACTATCGCGAATTCGAGGCGCGGTTGGCGGCGGCGACGCATCTGCGCTTCGGACTGCCGGCGGCCCCGTCCGCGGCGCTGAAGAAGCGGATCAAGCAGGCCGACCGGGCTTCGGCATGGTTGGAGGCGACCCAGCTCGCCGGGTTCTCGGCGGAGGAGGCCGACCGTTTCTTCGGGCGGCCCCGCTTCGAGGGCTGGCGCGAGACGGTCCTCGATCCCGCGCCGCACATGGCGGTGAAGGCGCGGTTTCTGGCGCGTTTCGCGGCGCTGGGCGCCGAGGCGGGGCTCTGACGCCGCAGGTCCGTCGCTTGCGCGCCTCAAAAGCGGCGCTATTTGCCACAGGATCGAACCGTCTGCGCACCGACGCGCCTAGCAGGGACATCGACGCCATGGTCTTTCTCCGCTCCGCCGCGCTGGCTTGCGCGGCGCTCGTTCTGGGCGCCCTCGCCGCGCTGGCTCAGCCGAAAGTGACGACCTTCACGCTTGAGAACGGCATGGACGCGGTGGTGATCGAGGATCGCCGCGCCCCGGTCGTCACGCATATGGTCTGGTATCGCGTCGGCGCGGCGGACGAGCCGGCGGGCAAGTCGGGCATCGCGCATTTCCTCGAACATCTGATGTTCAAGGGGACCGAGACGATCCCCGAAGGCGCGTTCTCCAAGCTCGTCGCCGAGCAGGGCGGGCAGGACAACGCCTTCACCGCGCGCGACTACACCGCCTATTTCCAGCGCATCGCCGCCGACCGGCTGGAGGCGGTGATGCGCATGGAGGCCGACCGGATGCGCAATCTGGTCCTCTCCGAGAACGCCGTCGCCACCGAGCGCGACGTGATCCTCGAGGAGCGCAGCCAGCGCACCGACAACGACCCCG
>NZ_DAIQNN010000229.1:0-1999 GCF_036788415.1 Rubrimonas sp.
GCGTCCTTGGGCGACTGGTTCCAGATTTCGCGCCAGTCGCCGATGTCGGACCAGGCGAAATCGGTCTCGATCACCGCCGCGCGGTCGGTCTTCTCCATCACGCCGTAATCGAAGGACAGCTTCGGCGCATCGGCGAAGGCGTGTCCGAGGCGCAGCGCGCCGAGATCGTCGCCGGCCTCGGCGAGCGCGGTTTCCGCCGCCTCGGCGACCTCCGGCGCGCGCGCCGCGATCTCCGCCAGCGCGGCGTCGGCGCGGAAGCAGAACATGCCCGAATTCCACAAGCAGCCCTCGGCGATCAGCGCCGCGGCGCGCTCGGCGTCGGGCTTCTCGACGAAGGCCGCGATCCGCCGCGCGCCCGAGGGCAGCGCCGCGCCGGGCCGGATGTAGCCGTAGCCCGTCGCGGGGCTTTTCGGCGTCAGACCGAAAGCGACCAGGTCGCCCGCCGACGCCGCGCGCGCCGCCGCGCGCGCGGCGTCGGCGAAGGCGGCGGCGTCGGGGATCAGATGGTCGGAGGGCAGCACCATCATGATCTCCTCGGGGTCGCGGCGGGCGAGCAGCGCCGCGACGGCGGCGATCGCGGGCAGCGTGTCGCGCCCCTCTGGCTCGACGACGAGTTCGATCGGCGATCCCGCCGCGCGCGCCTGGTCGGCCGCCATGAACCGACCGCCCGCGCTTGCGACCACCACGGGCCTGGCGAAGGCCGCCCCGCCCGCCGCGATCCGCTCGAGCGTGCGCTGGAAGGGCGAGGCGCCGCCCAGGATCGACGCGTGCTGCTTGGCGAAGTCCTGACGCGAGAGCGGCCAGAGCCGGGTGCCCGAACCGCCGCACAGAATGACGGGAATGATCGACAAATCGTAGCCTCCGGCTGGTTGAGACGCGCGTCGTTATCCCCTATGCCGGGAGGCCTGAACAGGGCGTTGCGCTGCGGCGCCGCATTTTCGGAGCGCATGATGTTTCCGGTCCCCTCTTCCGCCGTCGCGCCGAACACGCCCGCCTTCTTCGAAGACCCGATGATCGCGCCCACCGGCTTTCGCGAATACGACGCGCGCTGGCGCTTCCCCGAGGAGATCAACCTCGTCGGGATGCAGGCCGTCGGGCTCGGCTTCGCGACCCAGCTCCACGAGACGGGCGCGCGGCCGCGCGTCGTCGTCGGCTGCGACTACCGCGCCTACGCGCCCGCGGTGAAGCAGGCGCTGATCCTCGGCCTCGTCGCCGGCGGCGCGGAAGTTCTCGACATCGGCGTCGGCCTATCGCCGATGGCCTATTTCGCCCAGTTCCACCTCGACGCCCCCGCCGTGGCCATGGTGACGGCGAGCCACAACCCCAATGGCTGGACCGGGGTCAAGATCGGGGCCGAGCCGCCGCTGACCCACGGCCCGGCGGAGATGGCGCGGCTGAAGGCGATCGTGCTCGGCGGCGCGGGCGTCGCGCGGCCCGGCGGGTCGTGGCGGCCCGTCCCTGGCCTGCGCGGGGCCTATATGGACGATCTCGCGGGCGATTTCCGACTGTCGCGGCCGCTGAAGGTCGTCTGCGCCTGCGGCAATGGCGGCGCGGGGATGATCGCGCCGGAGCTCCTGCGCCGGATCGGGGCGGAGGTCGTCGACCTGCACTGCCGCCCCGATTACGATTTCCCCAACTACAACCCCAACCCCGAGGCGATGGCCATGCTGCACGACATGGCCCGCGCCGTGCGCGAGAGCGGCGCGGACCTCGCGCTCGGCTTCGACGGCGACGGCGACCGCTGCGGCGTGGTCGACGACGAGGGCGAAGAGATCTTCGCCGACAAGGTGGGCGTGATGCTGGCGCGCGACTGGATCGCGCTCCATCCCGGCGCGACCTTCGTCGCCGACGTCAAGTCGACCGGGCTCTTCGCCGCCGACCCCGCGCTCGCCGGCGCGCGGATCGACTACTGGATGACCGGGCACAGCCACATGAAGCGGCGTGTGAAGGCGCTCGGCGCGCTCGCGGGCTTCGAGAAGTCGGGCCACTACTTCCTCGC
>NZ_DAIQNN010000230.1:0-1962 GCF_036788415.1 Rubrimonas sp.
CTTCTGGCGGCGCGCATAGGAGAGCAGGTCGTCGAGCCCGCCGAGCACCGGCTGATCCTCGAAGGTCGCCGGCAGATGCTCGGGGTCGGTGCCGAACACCCCGACCATGTAAGAGAAATAGGGCTTCGCGGTTCCGAGCCGCGCGAGGAAGCGCGACGCCTGCGCGCCGGTGCCGAGAACGACCATGCTGCGGCCGAGCAGCTTGCGCCGCGACAGCCCGCGCAGGACGACATAGACCGCGAACCGGGCGGCGATCAGACCCGCCGTGCTCGCCCCGAAGAAATACAGAATCCACGGCGTGTGAAAGTGGCCGACATCGTCGAGCCCGATGATCACGCTCATGAAAAGGAAGAAACTCGTGATCTGGGCGATCAGGATGTCGTCGGCGCGGGCGAAGGGCTGCATGATCATGCCGATGGCGTAGAAGCCGGCGCGCTGCGCAAGCGCGCAATAAACCAGCCCGACGAAGATGGCGCAGAAGACGTAGTACTCCAGCTTCGGTTCGGCGACGGCCGGAATGGCGAGATATGTCGCCGCCGTCGCAATCGCGATCACGACAAGGTCGATCGCGAACACGATCCCTGGAACGATGTCTGGCGAGTAAGGAAAGTGAAACGGCTGTGCGGCGGCGTCGGACCGTTCGAAACTGGGTTTTTTCACTTCGCGCTCCTTACGCCGCGCGCTCGCGTTGGCGAAACAAACAGGCCTCTTAACGATACCTCGGCGCGCAGCGAAGTCCAGTCGCGCCTGATCAAGGGTCTGCGATGCGCTCCGCGCCGTTGCGGCGACGCCGCGGGGCTCAGCCGGCGGTGGCGCTCAGGGCGGCGCACAGGCTGTCGACGACTTCGGCGACCAGCGCCTCGTCCTCGCCCTCCGCCATGACCCGGATCACCGGCTCCGTGCCCGAGGGGCGTATCACGAGCCGTCCCGCGCCGTGAAGCCGCGCCTCGGCTGCGGTCATGGCGGCCCGGACCGCATGGGACTCCAGAGGCTTCGCCGCCCGATCGTAGCTCACGCTGCGCAGCAATTGGGGCAAGGGCTCGAACAGGGTCAGCGTCTCGGAGGCCGGCCGCCCGCTCTCGGCCACCGCCGCCAGCGCCTGCAGCGCCGCGATCAACCCGTCGCCGGTGGTGGCGAAATCGGTCAGGATCACGTGGCCGGACTGCTCGCCGCCGACATTGCAGCCTTCCGCGCGCATCCGCTCGACCACGTAGCGGTCGCCCACCTTGGTGCGCAGCGTCCGCACCCCCTGCGCCGCCAGATGCCGCTCGAGCCCGAGATTGGACATGACAGTGGCCACGAGCGCGCCCTGCGCGAGCTTGCCCGCCGCCGCCCAGCGGCCGGCGATCAGCGCCATGATCTGGTCGCCGTCCACCACCCGGCCGCGCTCGTCGATCAGCACCACCCGGTCGGCGTCGCCGTCGAGCGCCACGCCCAGATGCGCGCCGCGCGCGACCACTTCGGCCTGCGCCGCCTCGGGCGCAGTCGAGCCGCAGCGCGCATTGATGTTGAGCCCGTCGGGCGCCACCCCGATCGCGTGGACCTCTGCGCCGAGCTCCCACAGCACGTCCGGCGCCACCCGATAGGCCGCGCCATTGGCGCAGTCGACGACCACTTTGAGCCCGTCGAGACTCAGGCCCTTGGGGAAAGTGGACTTGACGAACTCGACATAGCGCTCGGCCCCGCCGTCGATCCGCTTGGCGCGCCCGATCGCGTCGGCCTCGGCCAGCGCGGGGCCGGCCTCCATCAGCGCGACGATCTCGTCCTCGTCTTCGTCCGACAGCTTGAAGCCGTCGGGGCCGAACAGCTTGATGCCGTTGTCCTCGAAGGGATTGTGCGAGGCCGAGATCATCACGCCGACATCGGCGCGCATCGACCGCGTCAGCATGCCGACTGCGGGCGTCGGCACCGGGCCGAGCAGCAGCACGTCCATGCCCGCCGAGGTGAAGCCCGCCTGCAGCG
>NZ_DAIQNN010000231.1:0-1959 GCF_036788415.1 Rubrimonas sp.
GCCGTGCGCTCGTCATTGGTCGCGAAGGCGACGCGCACATGGCAGTTGTCGAGGATGGCGTTGTTCTGCCCGTAGGCCTTCTCGATCTGGTTCAGCGACTGGGCGATCAGGAAGGCCTTGAGCCCATAGCCCGCCATGAAGGCGAGCTGGCTCTCGAAGAAGTCGAGCCGCCCGAGCGCCGGGAACTCGTCGAGCATCAGCAGGATGCGATGGCGTCGGCCCTTCGCTTCGAGCTCTTCGGTCAGCCTGCGCCCGATCTGGTTGAGGACGAGGCGCACGAGTGGCTTGGTGCGCGAGATGTCCGAGGGCGGGACGACGAGATAGAGGGTCACCGGACGACTGCCCAAGACGAGGTCGTCGATGCGCCAGTCGCAGCGGCGCGTGACCCTGGCGACCACGGGGTCGCGATATAGACCGAGGAAACTCATCGCGGTCGAGAGCACGCCAGATCGCTCGTTCTCGGACTTGTTCAGGAGCTCGCGGGCGGCCTGCGCGACCACCGGATGCGGACGGTCGCCGAGATGCGGCGTGCGCATCATCGCAGCAAGCGTCGCCTCGATCGGACGTTTCGGGTCTGACAGGAATGCAGCCACACCGGCGAGCGTCTTGTCGGCTTCCGCGTAGAGGACGTGGAGGATCGCGCCGACGAGCAGCGAATGGCTGGTCTTCTCCCAATGGTTCCGGCGTTCGAGCTGGCCCTCGGGATCGACGAGGATGTCGGCGACGTTCTGCACGTCGCGCACTTCGCTGTCGCCGCGCCGGACCTCAAGCAGCGGGTTGTAGGCGGCGCTCGCCGGGTTGGTCGGATCGAACAGCAGGACGCGGGAGAAACGCGCGCGCCAGCCTGCGGTGAGCTGCCAGTTCTCGCCCTTGATGTCGTGCACGATCGCCGAGCCCGGCCAGGTCAGGAGCGAGGGGACGACGAGGCCGACGCCCTTGCCCGACCGGGTCGGGGCGAAGCAGAGCACGTGTTCCGGGCCGTCATGGCGCAGATAGCGCTCTTCGTAGCGCCCGAGCACCACCCCGTCCTCGCCGAGCAGGCCCGCCGCCTCGACATCCGTGCGGCTGGCCCAGCGGGCCGAGCCATAGGTGGTCACGTCGCTCGCCTCGCGGGCGCGCAGCACCGAGAGAAAGATCGCGACGGCGATGGCGGCGATGCCGCCCGAGCCCGCGATGATCGCGCCCTCAACGAAGACGCGTGGCGCATAGGCGTCGTACCAGTACCACCAGACGAAGAAGCTCCAGGGCGCGTAGACCGGCCAGCCGAAGAGTTCGGTCATGGGCGCGCCGAGCTGCGGCTGGTGGCCGAGCCGGAAGGCAACCCATTGCGCCGCCGCCCAGACGAAGAGCAGCGCGACGCCCGTGACGATGACGATCTGTCCCCAGAGGATCTTGGTGGCGGGCGAACTGCGGTCCTTGCTCATCGTCATATAGTCCTCTGTCAGATCCCGAGCCCGCGCTTGCGGCCGAGGGTCCAGTCAACACCGCCGCCGGGCGTGACCGTGCCGGCGATATGCTGGCCGAGATGCTGATCGAGCTGCGGTTTCCACGGGACGAGTTCGAACCCCATCCCGTCATCGAGCATGGCGAAGCGGCCCGAGGCGAGGTCGAGACGCTGGCGGTAGACACCGGACACGGTCTCGCCCTCGGCGGATGCGCGGAACGTGAGACCCGTCTGGTCCAGCAGCTTCGCTGCGGCCGCGTCGAGGTCGCGCCCGCGCAAGGTGGCGAGCAGGTCTCGGGCGAAGGTGACGCCGCGCCCGGACCGTGTCGCGAGACCTTCCGCGACGAGGTGATCGGCGCGCCGCTCCAGCGCCGCGCGCACCTCGGCGCCGAACCCGCCATGGCTGAGCGGGGCGTGGGCCTTGGCGAGCGCCAGTCGGTCGAGCCAGGTCGCGCCGTCCGCGCTGAGCTGCGCCTGGAGCGAGAGGTCCGAGCGGCCGACGAGCGACAGGACCG
>NZ_DAIQNN010000232.1:0-1952 GCF_036788415.1 Rubrimonas sp.
GATCGACGAAGGCGCGCATCTTGCACATCTCGGTCACGAAGCGGATGCCGGCGTTCACGAAGAACGAGATGCGGGAGACGACGCCGGGGAAGTCCGCCTCGCTGACGGCGCCGCGCGCGCGCACCGTGTCGAGCACCGCCGTGGCGGTGGCCAGCGCGAAGGCCAGCTCCTGCTCTGGCGTCGCGCCCGCTTCCTGCAGGTGGTAGCTGCACACGTTCATCGGGTTCCATTTCGGAACGTCCGAATAGCAGAAGGCGGCGATGTCGGAGATCAGCCGCAGGCTCGGCTCGGGCGGGAACACATAGGTCCCGCGCGAGAGGTATTCCTTGATGATGTCGTTCTGGACCGTGCCCTGCAGCTTGGTCACGTCCGCGCCCTGCTCCTCGGCGACGGCGACGTAGAGCGCCAGCAGCCAGGCGGCGGTCGCGTTGATCGTCATCGAGGTGTTCATCTGGTCGAGCGGGATCTGGTCGAACAGCGCGCGCATGTCGCCCAGATGCGCGATGGGCACGCCCACCTTGCCGACTTCGCCGCGCGCCAGAACATGGTCGCTGTCGTAGCCGGTCTGGGTCGGCAGATCGAACGCCACCGAGAGCCCAGTCTGCCCCTTGGCGAGGTTGCCGCGATAGAGTTCGTTCGACTTCGACGCCGTCGAATGGCCGGCATAGGTGCGGAACAGCCAGGGTTTGTCGCGTGTCGTCATCGGGGAATCTCCGCAGCCGCTGCGTTGTTGCGCCGCAACCTAGACGATGGAGCGACGGGCGCAAGAAGATTTCGCGCCCGCTGTCCCGCCCGTAACAATGTGAGGAGCGCCGCCGATCAGCGCGGCTCGTCCCACAGCGCCTTCACCAGCGCGACGCAGCCGAGCAGCAGCACGACGGTGAACGGAAACCCGGTCGAGACCGCCATCGCCTGCAATGCGACGAGCCCGCCGCCCAGCAGCAGCGCGATCGCCACCAGCCCCTCGAAGCTCGCCCAGAAGATGCGCTGCGTCACCGGCGCGTCGATCTTGCCGCCGGCGGTGATGGTGTCGATCACCAGCGAGCCGGAATCCGACGAGGTGACGAAGAACACGATCACCAGCACGATGCCGACAAAGGAGGTGACGGCCGCGAAGGGCAGCGCGTCGAGCATCGCGAAGAGCTTCAGTTCGAGCGAGGCGTCGGTCACCGCGGTGTAGCCGTCGTTCACGATCTGGCTGATCGCCGTGCCGCCGAAGGCGGTCATCCACAGCACCGACACGACCGAGGGGACGAGCAGCACCGCGATCAGGAATTCGCGCACGGTCCGCCCCCGGCTGACGCGGGCGATGAACATGCCCACGAAGGGCGACCACGAAATCCACCACGCCCAGTAGAAGGCGGTCCAGCCCTGCGAGAAGTTGGCGTCCTCACGCCCGAGCGGCATCGAGAGCGCCGGCAGATGCTGCACATACGCCGCCAGATTGGCGAAGAATCCGGTCAGGATCGCCAGCGTCGGCCCCACCGCGATCACGAACAGCAACAGCAGCGCCGCGAGCGTCATGTTGATCTCCGAGAGCCGCTTCACGCCTGCGTCGAGGCCCGCGACGACGCTCACCAGCGCCACGCCGGTGATGGCGAGGATCAGGAACACCTTGGAGGCGTCGGTGACCGGGAAGCCGAACAGATAGTTCAGCCCCGCCCCCGCCTGCTCGGCGCCGAAGCCGAGCGACGTCGCCAGCCCGAACAGCGTCGCGAACACGGCGAGAATGTCGATCACATGGCCGGTCCAGCCCCAGATGCGCTCGCCGAAAATGGGATAGAAGATCGAGCGCATCGTCAGCGGCAGTCCCTTGTTGTAGGCGAACAGCGCCAGCGACAGCGCGACGATGGCGTAGATCGCCCAGGGGTGCAGGCCCCAGTGGAAGATGGTAGCGGCCATGCCGAGCCGCCGCGCAGCCTCCGCGTCGCCCTCCGCCGCGCCGAGCGGCG
>NZ_DAIQNN010000233.1:0-1926 GCF_036788415.1 Rubrimonas sp.
GCGATGTCGCGCAAGCGCAGCCCCTACCGCTCGCTGCGCCGGCTCGCCGAATACGCCGTCGAGCTGGCCGGGGCCGAGGCCGCCTGATGGCCGCCGCAACCGACGACCGCCCGGTCATCGCCGTCACCGGCGCGCGCAAGGGCATCGGGCGTTTCCTCGCCGAGCGTTTTCTGGAGCGCGGCTGGCGCGTGGTGGGTTGCTCGCGCGACGGTAGCGACCTCGCTCACCCGGATTACGCCCATTTCGAACTCGACGTCGCCGACGAGCCGGCGGTCGCGCGCATGATGCGCGCCGTCGCCAAGAGCCACGGTCGGCTCGACGCGCTGCTGAACAACGCCGGCATCGCCTCGATGAACCACGCGCTGCTGACGCCGGGGATCACGGTCGAGCGCATCTTCCGCACCAACGTCTTCGGCACGTTCCTGTTCTGCCGCGAGGCCGCCAAGCTGATGGGCCGGCGGAAATACGGTCGGATCGTCAACTTCGCCACGGTCGCGACGCCGCTGAAGCTCGAGGGCGAATCCGCCTACGCCGCGTCCAAGGCGGCGGTGGTCTCGTTCACCCAGGTGCTCGCCTACGAATTCGCGCCGCTCGGAATCACCGTGAACGCCGTCGGCCCGACGCCCGTGCCGACCGACCTCGTCGGCGCAGTGGCGCAGGACAAGATGGACGCGCTGATCGCCCGCCAGGCGATCCGGCGCTACGGGACGATGGAGGACGTGCTCAACGTCTGCGACTTCTTCCTGCGGCCCGAATCCGATTTCGTGACCGGCCAGACGCTTTATCTCGGCGGGGTCTCGGTCCCGTGAGCGGGGGCGCGGCGACGGGGCGGGACGCGCTCGCGCTGCCCTTCGCGGGGTTCGGCGACGCCGTCGCGATCGTCGACCCCGACGGCCGCGCCGCGACCTACGCCGAGCTCGCGCGCGGCGTCGAGGAGCGCCGCGCCCAGCTGCGCGCGGCGGGCCTGCGGCCGGCGCAGGCCGTCCTGCTCGAGGGCGATTACGGGATCGAGGCCTGCGCATGGCTGTTCGCGCTCTGGCGCGAGGGCTGCGTCGTCGTCCCCGTGACGCCGGGCGCCGCCGCGCCCGCCGGGACCTACGCCGCGGTCGCGGACGTCTCGTGGCGCCTCGACGCCGCGAGCGGGCGGATCGAGGCCGCGCCGGGCGCCTCCGCGCCCCCGCTCTACGCCCGGCTCGCCGAGACGGGCGCGCCGGGGCTCGTGATCTTCTCCTCGGGCACCAGCGGGGTCCCCAAGGGCGCGCTGCACGACGTCACCCGGCTCGCGAGCAAGTTCGCCCGCGGCGGCAAGGCCATGCGCACGCTCGGCTTTCTGCTCTTCGACCACATCTCGGGCGTCGACACGCTGCTCTACACGCTGTTCTCGGGCGGCACGCTGGTCTGCCTGCCCTCGCGCAATCCGGCGGTGGTCTGCCGCACGATCGCGGCGCATCGCGTCGAGGTGCTGCCGACGGCGCCGACTTTCCTCAACATGCTGCTGATGTCCGAGGAGCTCGACCGCCACGATCTGAGCTGCCTGAAGATCGTCACCTATGGCGGCGAGACCATGCCGCAGGGCGTGCTCGACCGCGTCGCCGAGGCGTTCCCGCAGGCGCGGATCGTCCAGAAATACGGCGCGTCGGAGTTCGGCGCGCTGCGCGCGCGCAGCGCGGGCGACGCCTCGCGCTGGATCTCGTTCGACCCGCGCGAGGTCGCCTGGCGGGTGCGCGACGGGCTGCTCGAGCTGCGCGTCGCGACGGCGATGCTCGGCTATCTCAACGCGCCCTCGCCCTTCACCGAGGACGGCTGGCAGCGCACCGGCGACCGCGTCGAGGTTGAGGGCGATCGGCTGCGCATCCTCGGTCGCGACAGCGACCTGATCAATGTCGGCGGGCAGAAAGTGTTCCCCGCCGAGATCGAGGACGCGCT
>NZ_DAIQNN010000234.1:0-1915 GCF_036788415.1 Rubrimonas sp.
ACGAGCCAAAATGCGAAAAAAACCGCAAAGGCTCAAACATAAACTCGAAGAGATCGCCGCATATACGGGCGCCGCGCCCCTGCGCATCCCGCCATTCGACACGGCGCGAGAGATCGGAGCGAGGATCGGTCGCGTCGCAATGCGGACGCCCCGCGCCGCGCGGCTGATCGAGCGAAATCTCGACTGGGTCTTGCCGGGCGCCTCCGTAGCCGACCGCAAAGCGATCGCAGCGGGCGTCGGCGACAATTTCGGGCGCCTCATCGTCGAATACGCCCGCATGGCGGAGTTCGCTGGGCAAACCGGCGCGCGGCGCGCCCCGCACGTCGACGCGCTCCGCGCTGTGGTCGCGCAGGGCCGGGGAGCGATCATCGCGTCGGCGCATATCGGCAATTGGGAGGCTATCCGGCTGGCGGCGCGCGACGCCGGCGTCGAAGTCGGGATCATCTACCGCGCCTTCAACAATCCCTATTTCGACCGGGTCTCGATGACGCTGATCCGCGAGGCCGGCGCGCCAGTCCTGCACAAGGGCCGGAAGGGCCTGCGGGAGATGGTCGCGCATCTGCGCAAGGGCGGCGCGATGCTCGTCCTGGTCGATCAGCGCGCTACCGGCGGGGCGGCGCTGCCCTTTCTGGGGCGCGACGCGTTGACGGCCACGGCGATCGCGGGCATGGCGCGTAAGCTGGGCGCGCCGCTGCTGCCCGCCGTGGCGCTGCGCGACGCGACGGGACGTGGCTTCGACATCCGATTCGAGCCGGACATCACGCGCGAAAACGATCTCGAGACCATGCGCGCGCTCAACCACCGGATCTCTGACTGGGTGCGCGAGGCGCCGGGCCAGTGGTTCTGGCTGCATCAGCGCTGGCGCGCGCGCAGCGGCGCCGGCTTCCTCGGGGCCGACGAGCGCTGAGGCGGCTGCGGCGCGCCGTCCTGTTGCGGCGCCGCGGCGCGTCGCGTAACGCTGCCGGCGACGCAACGGGGCCGCCCCGCCGCGCGGGGGTCGTTTGCGCCCGGCGCGGGGGCGCGACAGGCCCGGCGCGCCGACGCGTTCGCGTCGGGCGCCAGCGCGCGGAAGGGGGCGGCGGTCGATGAACATCCACGAATATCAGGCGAAATCCATTCTGCGCGAGTTCGGAGCGCCAGTGTCGGATGGCGTTCCCGTGCTCGACGCCGCCGAGGCGCTCGACGCCGCGAAGGCGCTGCCGGGGCCGCTCTGGGTGGTCAAGGCGCAGATCCATGCCGGCGGGCGCGGCAAGGGCAAGTTCAAGGAGCCGGAAGCCGGCGAGAAGGGCGGCGTGCGGCTCGCGAAGTCGGCGGAGGAAGCGGCGGAGTTCGCGGGCCAGATGCTGGGGCGCACACTGGTCACGCACCAGACCGGCCCCGCCGGCAAGCAGGTCAACCGCATCTATGTCGAGGCCGGCTCGGACATCCAGCGCGAGCTTTATCTGTCGCTTCTGGTGGACCGCGGCACGAGCCGCGTCTCCTTCATCGCCTCCACCGAAGGCGGCATGGACATCGAGGAGGTCGCCGCCCATCGGCCCGAGAAGATCCTCACCTTCTCGGTCGATCCGGCGGCGGGGATTCAGCCCTTCCACGGTCGCAAGATCGCCTTCGCGCTGGGGCTCGAAGGCGCGCAGATCAAGCAATGCGTGCAGCTGATCTCGACGCTCTACGGTCTGTTCGTCGCGCGCGACTGCTCGCTGCTCGAAATCAACCCGCTGATCGTCGACGGCGACGGCAACCTGAAATGCCTCGACTGCAAGATGAGCTTCGACAGCAACGCGCTCTATCGCCAGCCCAAGGTGATGGCGATGCGCGACGAGACGGAAGAGGACGCCAAGGAACTCGAGGCGTCGAAATACGACCTGAACTACATCGCGCTCGACGGCGAGATCGGCTGCATGGTCAACGGTGCGGG
>NZ_DAIQNN010000235.1:0-1911 GCF_036788415.1 Rubrimonas sp.
CCGCGTCGCTGTCGAAGGCGGTGGTGTTCGGCGCGCCGGAGGCGGTGATCCTCGACCTGCCGCAGCTGACCGAGGATCAGCCCGCGCACCGCCCCCTGATCGCGGCGCACGCCGTGCCGTGGCCTGGCGAGATCGCGGTGTTCCGAAGCCCGTCGACTGATGGCTTCGATCTGCTCACCACATTCGGCAGTCGCGCCCGGATCGGGACGCTCGTGACCGATCTCTATGCCGGGCCCACATCCCGCTTCGACCTCGGCAACGTGGCCGTCGTCGATATGCTCTCCGGCACGCTGGAGAGCGTGACTGACCTCGCGCTCTTCGGCGGCGCCAACGCGCTGGCCATCGAGAGCGCGCCGGGCGCCTGGGAGATCGTGCAGGCGGGCGCAGCGGAATTGCTGGCGCCCGGCCGGTATCGCCTGACCCGGCTGCTGCGCGGCCAGCGCGGGACGGAAGGCGCCATGGGCGACCCGGCGCCTGCGGGAGCGCGGGTGGTGGTGCTCGACGACAGTCTCGCAGCCCTGCCGATCACCGAGGCCGATCTTGGCATCCCCTGGAACTGGCGCATTGGTCCGGCGAGCCGACCGGTGCGCGACGAGACCTACATCGCACGGGCCTTCACGCCCGCGGGCATCGGGCTGAGGCCGTTCTCGGCCGCCCATGTCGAGCAGCCCTGGCGGACAGCACGCGCGCCCGGCGATCTGACGATCCGCTGGACGCGCCGGTCCCGCGCGCTCGCTGCGGACAGCTGGGCCGGGCTCGAGGTTCCGCTCGCGGAAGACCTGGAGGCCTACGAGGTCGAGATCTTCGACTGCGCAACCGTAAAGCGGGTGCTGAGCACCACCACGACCAGCGCGGTCTACACGGCCGCCCAGCAGACAGCCGACTGGGGCGCGCCCCTCGGCCCCGGCGACACGCTCGACATCCGCATCGTCCAGCTCTCCGCCCGGGTCGGGCGGGGCGCGCCGAGGAGCGTCACGCTCTACCTGTAAGCCAGCAACGAGGCACCGATGTCCGACGCCACCACGCATCTGGCGCTGCCCTACATCATGGCCGCGCAGGCGCAGAAGCACGTCACCCACAACGAGGCGCTGCGGCTGCTCGACGCGATGGTGCAGTTGGCCGTCCTCGACCGCACCCGCGCGGCGCCTCCGGCAAGCCCCGCCGACGGCGACCGGCATATCGTCGCGAGCGGCGCCACCGGTCTTTGGGCGGGCTGGGACCTCAGCGTCGCGTACTGGGTCGATGGCGCATGGATGCGCCTGCCGCCGCGCGGCGGATGGCGCACGTGGGTCGAAGACGAGGGCGTGCTCCTCGTCTTCGACGGGGCGGCGTGGGTCTCGACCACGCCCGCGGCGCTGCAGCAGCTGACCCGGCTTGGCCTCGGCACGAGCGCCGACGCCGCCAACCCCTTCGCCGCGAAGCTGAACGCCGCGCTCTGGACCGCGCTCACCGCTGCCGAAGGCGGCACGGGCGATCTGTTCTACACCATGAACAAGGAGACCGCGGCCGACGATCTCGGCCTGACGCTGCAGACCGGCTTCGTCACGAAGGCGCTGCTCGGGCTCTTCGGCTCCAACCGCTTCCGGCTCGCGGTCTCCGCCGACGGTAGCGCCTTCTTCGACGCGCTGATCGCCGACAACGCGACCGGCATCGTCGACCAGCCCCGGCTGCCGCGGTTCAAGGCCTGGACCAACTACGACAACTACGTGGGCGTCGGGACCTGGACCAAGATCGCGATCAACAACACCGACGTGAACGACCAGGGAGCGTTCGACGCCGCCAACAACCGCTTCGTCGCGCCCGTCGCGGGCGACTATCTCTTCGGCGCCACGCTGCTCTACAAGGTCAACAGCGTGACCACCGCGCGCCTGCGCGGGCGGCTGGTGCTGAACGGGACCACGGAGGTCCGCG
>NZ_DAIQNN010000236.1:0-1904 GCF_036788415.1 Rubrimonas sp.
GGCGGTCGCTCTGGAGGCGCTGTGGCCATCGCCAGCCGCGCGTGGAACCGGAGGACGGGTCAGCAGTCTCGGAACCCCTTCGTGAGGATGTCGACGGTGCGCTGCGGGACCGTGTCAGAGTTGGGGGTGGTCACGCCGCGATGGCCATCGCTTTGATCGCATTTGGGACGGCGCGTCGATTTCTTGTGTCGGCTCTAACCGAGACCACCGCGCGCCAGGGTTGCGGGCGAACTCAGCCGGCGAAGCGCGCCGCGCGCGTCAGGACGGCCTGCGCAACCGGTTCGAAGAAAGCGTGCGAGACGGCTTGGGGCAGCGTCTGGGAAACCTCGTCCAGCGCCGATGGGGCCTTGGCGGCGATGTCGGCCATCAGCCTTGGCGCGAGGTCGCGGTCGAGCAGCGCCGCTTCCGCCGTCTCGCACCAATGGCGCGGACAGATCTCGTCGACCTTCCATTTCCGGCTGGCGCCAATCGCCATCGCGAGCTTCACCCTGCGGGGATGGAACTCCCGGACATCCGCATAGGGAATCGAGGTCATTACGTCGTAGAGTGGCGCAAGCCGGAAACCGGCCCGGGTCGGCTGGATGGAGAAGTTCTTGGCATGCCCGTCGGGCGCCGCCAGCAGCCAGAACACCATCTGCGCCTTCAGGAAGGCGGCCGTGTCCTGGTCGGGGCGGTCGGACTCGCGCAACAGCGCGATGATGCTCTGGACGCCCGGTCCGCCCTCGCTCTCATACTTCTTCAGGGTCGGCGCGCCGAAGGCCTGCGCCATGTCCTCCTGGTGGATCCTGCGCAGGACCCCGTCGCGCCAGACCCGGTCGAAGCGCTCCACGGCCAGCCACTTGACCGGCCCGGCCGCCGTCGTCTCGACCGCCATCACCTCGGCCAAGGCCGCCTCAAGGCCGAAGGCGCGGCAGAGGGCGAGGCTCAGCCACTCGGCCTCGACGCTGCTGGACAGATCAAGCCCGCCCTGCGTCACGCCGATCGGCGGCTTGAGGATGTGCGACGTGGGCGTGGATCCGGCCGGCTCCATCCAGCGGCCGTCAGGCAGGCGGAGCAGCGCCGTCTTGTCCTGCGCGCCGGCGATCGAGATGCGAAACTCACCGCCGACGCGACCGAGCGGCGCGGTCTTGAGCCCCCGCACCCGCTCGGCGACCTCTTCGAGGGTCATGAGTCGTCCGGTCGGCGGCCCCGCGGGCTCCACCGGCGCGCCTTCCGGCAGGAATCGGAGCGCGCCGACGCAGTCGCGCCCGATCGCGTCCAGCAGGTCGAAGGGTCTGGTCGAGGCCGCCCCCTCGCGTTCAGCGATCCGGACCCGGATCGCCTCCGCGTCCGGCAGAAGCCCGTCGAAGAAGCTGATGGCGGCGCCACCGAGATAGGGCTGCCGGCGCAGTGGCAGACTGCGCGAGATCGGCGCGCCCTCCTCGCCAATCCACGCGTCGTCGTAGGCGAAGCTGGTCTCTCCGCTGGCGGCGAGGCGAAGCCGACCGACGATGCGCTCGCCAAGATGCACGCAGAGCGTTCTCGTCACACGACGCGCCATCAGAACTCCTCGGGAGCGTCGACTCGTCTCGCGACGACGTCGATCTCGAGATCGAGCGCTGCGAGAATCCGGGTTAGCGATCGGAACGACGGCGGCGCGCCGTTCTCCAGATCCGAGATCGTCTTCTGACGCAACCGCGCGCGCCGGGCGAGCTCGGTTTGACTCAGGCCCCGCTTCTCTCGCCAGCGGCGGATCACGCCGGCCAACCCCTTCTCGCCCCGAACGATCACCGCGCCTCCGGTCGCAGATGAGCCTGCGCATGGACAGGCGGTATTCCGCCTGAATCCAAAATAGGCGTTTTTGCGCCTATATGCAAGATAGGCGATTTATCGCCTGCGAGGGCGCCTGAGGAAGTCCATAGCCG
>NZ_DAIQNN010000237.1:0-1892 GCF_036788415.1 Rubrimonas sp.
CCGCTAGGCGTGCTCGGTTACAGTCAGGGAGGGCTTGTCGCGCTGAAGGCCGCTGCAGCGACCGACATGTTCCGGTTCATCGCGCTCTGGAACCCCGTGCTCGATCCGGTCGCGACCTACGGCCTCATCCTCGGGGCCGGCGCCCTCACCCTCGGCGCGGCGCGACACCGGGCCGGATCGGTCGACGGCATTGTCGGCGACAGCGGCCTCCGACCCGCCTTCTTCGCCGAGGTCGCAAACGCCGACCCGATCGCGGACGCCGCCGGCGTTGCGGCCGCCGTGCTCGTGCTGACGGGTCGGCGCGATCACCTTGTTCGCGACGGCGCCGCGCTGGCGAGCCGCCTCGCCGCAGGCAGGATGGCCCGGACTGCGATCATCGACATCGACGCAGGACATGATCTTGGCGCCGTGACCGATGCGGCACTTCTCGATGACGTAATCGCCTGCACCGCGACGTTCGTGTTGGGCGATCTGGCGCCTTGACGGGGCGCAAGCAGCGACAAGCGCAGACTGACCTCCGCATTGCCTCGCATCCTGATTGTCGCGCCGCACAGACCGCTGCGATTGGCTGCCATTCGCGCTGCTCCCTCTCCGTGTGCTACACTGAAGCACGGGGAAGTCGGAGCCGCACCGCCAGCGATTGATGCGCAGGATCCGCCGCAAGGACTGCCGTGATGACGTGGACGGCCTCGCCCTCCGCCGACCATGCCCGAGGAGAAAACCATGCGCCTTGGCGGTTGTCAGCGCTGTAGTCCGGCCATCGTAGCGCTCCTGATAGCGGTGAACCTCGCCGCTTCGGGACGCGCGGACGAGCCAGCAGATGTGCGGCCCGTGACCGGGTTCGACGTCGCACGCTATCTCGGCCTCTGGCACGAGATCGCAGTCATCCCCAACCGGTTCCAGGAGGATTGCGCCGCGGGCACGACCGCGACCTATGGTCTGGCCGAGGACATCGTCGGGATCACGGTCTTCAACAGTTGCCTCGAAGAAGATGGCGGTCGCAGCGACGCGGACGGCCGGGCCCGGTTCGCCGGCCCCTCGGACGAGGGCGCGCTCGAGGTCGCGTTCGTGAGCCTGCTGGGGTTCTGGCTTTGGCCGCTCTCGGGCGACTACATCGTCTTCGCGCTCGACCCCGAGTACCGCTGGACGGCGATCGGGCACCCCTCTCGGGAGTACGGCTGGATCCTCGCCCGCGAGGAGCGTCTCGCGCCCGACGACCTGAAGCTGATCGCGTCGCGTTTCGAGGACGCCGGATACGACACCTGCGCCTTGCTGATGTCCCCCAGAGCCATGGGCGACCCGCGCACACCGCTCTGTGAGCTTCATTGACCGTGGATCGTGGGATACCGCCGCCGCTCGGCGTCACAAGCGATTGATCTTTCCTGGGTGATAGGGGTCCCGGCATCGCGCCTGGCCATCCGAAGCGCCAGCACGCTCTGGACTGCGAGCCCATTCCTCGGCCATCGCGCCGTCAAGAGGCTCGTGAGCGTCGAGGCCTTCGAGCTCGGGGCCCATCCGGCCGGCGCCTAACTCGCCTGCGCCACGAACGGCTCGACCGCCGCCAGCCACTCGTCGGGCGCGTCCTGCGGGATCCAATGCGAGGCGTTCTCGACCCGCACAAGCCGCGCGCCGGGTATCTCGGCGGCGAGACGCTCTCCGTCGGCGATGCGCTGCCACGGATCGTCGACGCCCCAGACCAGCAGCGTCGGCGCCGCGACCGCGCCATGACGGTGGACGAGCATGGTGGTGTGGCTGGTGTTGAGCCCGGAAGCGTTGCGCACGAGGCTGGTCTTGCCGGCCTCGGTCAGGTAGGGCGCGACGATCCCGTCCACGAAATCCTGCGTCAGCCGCTCCTTGCGCGACAGCCCGTCGGCGAAGCCGTCGACCAGGAA
>NZ_DAIQNN010000238.1:0-1858 GCF_036788415.1 Rubrimonas sp.
GCGGGATTTCCCGCCGCCCAACTGGCCGGATTTCTCGCCGCCGTTGACAGGTGGCACAGAGCGCGCCAGTGATCATCGCGCCCGGATCCATCACCTCAACGGCGGCCATGTCGGAGGGATGCTGGAGAACGACAGCGATGCCGGAGCGGCGTCCGAGACAACTGGATGCCTAACGTTATACTCGTGTTTTAAAACAATGGGTTTTTTTTAATTGCGCGCATTTTTTGTTATTTTCGCGGCCTATAGTGACGTCTCGCCCCGCTAGATTGATTGCCGATAAGATGCAGTTATCGACAATCGGACAAAGGTGGAACATGAACAGCTCGTTGACCGTTTCCGCGCAGATCAGGCGAAGGGATTGACGACACGGAGCCGGCCTTCGACCAGCAGACCATCCTGCATGTCCTCGCTCCACAGCGTGGCGCACCCGGCCAGCAGCGCCGCCGCCACGATCATCGCGTCGTAGACCGACAGGCCGTAGCGCTCGGCCAGCGCCCGGCCGACGTCATGGGTCTGCGGCGTCAGATCCTCGACCGCGCACAGCGCCCGGACGCCGGCGAGGAAGGCGCCCGTCTCTTCCCAGCTCAACCCCGCCTTGCGGCGACAGTTCACCAGCGCCTCGTTGAGCACTTGGACGCTGATGCGCGGCCCCTGCCCGAGGATGGCCTCGGCGCGGGCCGCCTTCGGCCCGTCGTCAAGCAGATACAGAACCACGTTGGTGTCGGCGAACTCAGCGCTCATGCGCGGCGTCGCGGCCCAGTCGCGCCGTCGCGGGCAGCCTGCCCCTGAACCGGCGCAGATCCGCGAGAACCTCCTCGGCGCGCGCATGGCGGCGCAGCGCCACCGCGTCGCCGTCCTTCACCAGCTCGATCCGGTCGCCCTCCTTCAGACCCAGCTCCCGCACGAGGGCCGAGGGCAGGCGCACCGCGAGAGAATTTCCCCATTTGGCAACCTGCATCACGTCCTCCCTGACTGCATCGGAGTGGATATACATAGAAAAGTGACTATCCGCAAGGCGGCGTCCCACGGCTCGACTTGTGGACAAAGATCGAACATGATCCTGTGACGCGGTCACCGGCGCCCATGGGCGTCGACAGGAGAAGCCGATGTCGGATGGCCCGTTCGGCGCCCCTCCCCTGCCCCGGTCGTCGGCGCTCGCCGCGCTCGTCGGCCCGCGCGAGGCCCTGCCCCCGATCTATCGCGACTTGATCGAGCGGCTCGCGCGCGAGACCATCCCGGAAAACACCCGTCGGGCGCTCGAGAGCGACCTGCGCTATCTCGCGGCCTGGAAGCGCGTCGCTGTCGGCGAGGAGCTGGCCTTCCCCGAAAGCGAAGACATCGTCGCCCGCTTCATCCTCGACCACAGCGCCGACCTCGAGGCGCTGGCGCCCGACGATCCCCCGCGACTGACCGCCGACGTGCTGATCGATCTCGGGCTCCGGCGCTCGCGCGCGATGCCGCGGCCGAGCACGCTGGAGCGGCGGCTCGCGTCCTGGCGGCGGCTGCACGGCGCGCGCAACCTCGCAGGGCCCTTCGGCTCCCCTGCCCTGCGCTCGCTGCTGGCGCGCGCGCGCGCGGCCTGCACCGGCTGCCCGACGCGGCGCTGATCGAGACCGCCTGGGCCACGGGCGGGCGGCGACGGTCGGAGCTTGCTGGCCTACGCGTCGAGGACCTCGATCGCTCGGCATTCGCGGCGGACGGGACCATCACCGTCCGCCTGCGCGAGACCAAGACCCACAAGGAGACGGCGCCGCCGCCCCCTGCTGCTGACGGGGCGCGCGGCGAAGGCGCTCGACCTGTGGTTGCGGGCGTCGGGCGTGAAGGACGGGGCGGTGTTCCGGGCGCTGACGCGGCCCGA
>NZ_DAIQNN010000239.1:0-1843 GCF_036788415.1 Rubrimonas sp.
CGGTTCACCAGCCAGTGCGCTCGAAGCATATTGTCGGCGAGACCCGATCGTCCTCCTTGCTCGGACTCGATCGCAAGCTGATCGACGATCGCAAAGAGGCCCGATGAGAAATGTTTCGATGTGCTCTTCGCGCACGAAGTGAGCGCTCGCTGTCATCTCATCCAGCATGACTGCGGGCATGGTCCCGCCGCATCGACGCGGACGGCGGAGCGCGTCAAGCAACATCGCCCTAACGGGGTGACTTGGTCGGTGAGTTCCAGAATCCCCGTTAAGCGGGCGCTTTCCGTCTGGACTGCCTGTCGTTGACGAGGCGCAAGCCGTCCGTGCGAAGGTCGCCGGTCGGTGAGACATGGCGGTAGAGGGTCTGGCTCGAGATTCCGAGTTCTCGGCAGAGCGCGCTGACGCTGGTTTCCGGCTTGCCCATGGCGGCCTGCGCTAACCTGAGCTTCGCGGGCGTCATCTTGTAGGGGGCGCCGCCGCAGCGGCCGCGGGCTCGGGCGGCGGCAAGGCCAGCGTTGACCCGTTCGCGGATCAGGTCGCGCTCGAACTCCGCCAAGGCGGCGAAGATGCCAAAGATCAACCGACCGCCGGCGGTGCGGGTGTCGATTTCCGCGCCCTGGCCTGCGAGCACGCGGAAGCCCACGCCCCGCGCCTCGAGGTCCCGCACCGTCGCGACGAGATGGGCAAGGTCGCGCCCAAGGCGATCGAGCTTCCAGACCACAAGCGTGTCGCCGTCCCGCAGGGCGCGCAAGCAGCCCTCGAGTCCGGGGCGGTCCTCGCGTTTGCCCGAGGCGCGGTCCTCGTAGATCCTCGCGGCATCCACGCCAGCAGCTATCAGTGCGTCGCGCTGCAGATCGGAGGTCTGCGTGCCGTCAGCCTTCGAGACGCGGGCGTAGCCGATCAGCATCGCCGTCGCTCCATAAACATGTGTTTGCGTGACTCATCGGGAAGCGCCTTGTGCAGCGACGAGGAGAATCACATAACCAGTCTCGAAATCAAAGCTCCACGAATGCTGCGGACATTAGGTCATGGCGCACCGGCGCATCCTCACCGCCGGCCAGCGCCGCGCGCTGTTCGGTCTCCCCGACGACGAGGGCGAGTGCCGCCGTCGCTACGCGCTGGACGAAGACGATCTCCGGCGCATCCGCCGACGGCGCAAGCCCGGGAACCGGCTCGGCTTCGCGCTGCAACTCTGCGCCCTGCGCTTTCCCGGCCGTCTGCTCAAGCCCGGCGAGGCGATCCCGGAGGCCATGCTCCGCGTTATCGCCGACCAGATCGACGCCGACTGGCGCGACATCGCGGGCTACGGCCTGCGCGAGAACACGCGATATGAGCACTCCTCCGCCCTACAGCAGGAGCTGGGCTACCGCCCGTTCATGGGGGCGGCGCGTGTCGAGATGGAGCGCTGGCTCGCCGACGCCGCGCTCATGACCTGCAACGGCGCCGATCTTGCGGATGCGTTCATGACGGCCCTGCGCGCCGCGCGCGTGATCGCGCCTTCTCCCTCCACCTTCGAGCGGCTCTGCGCGGCGGCGCTTGTCGAAGCCGAGCGGCAGGTGTTGCGGATGTTGTCCGGTGCCCTTGGATCCCACCATGTCGCAGCCCTCGACGATCTCCTCGCGGTGCCGGAGGAAGCACGGCTCACGCCGTTGGGGGCGTTGCGCGCCGCGCCCGTCGGCGCGGGCACCGCTGGCCTTCACGACCTGCTCGACCGCCTCGACCAGCTTCGCGCCTTGGGACTGCCACCGATGCCGTCGTCGGCGCCCATGCCGCGCGTCACTCGCCTCGCCGAGGAATGCGCGCGCATCACAGTCGCCCACTTGCGCGAGATGAACGCAACCCG
>NZ_DAIQNN010000240.1:0-1682 GCF_036788415.1 Rubrimonas sp.
GCCGCCGTCCTGTCCGGCCCGATCTGCGGCATGCTGGGCCTCGACTGGCGCAGGGTGCTGGACGCCGCCGCCGTCAGGCCCGGCAAGCCGGGCGACGGCGGGTTTCTGGTGTCGGCGCAGGAGTATGTGCGGCTCTGGACCGCGCTGATGGCGCTGTCGGGACGCTCCGACACGACGCGGCTTCTCGGGCTGCGCATGGCGTCCGGACCAGCGATCCCCGTGCTCTTCGCCATGTCGAGCGCGCCGGATTTCGAGACCGGCCTCGAGCGGCTGGCGCGCTACAAGCACCTGTTCGGCCCCATGCGCTTCGCCATCACGCGAACGCCGGCGGCGCTCTCGGTCCGGGTCGAGCCGGATGCGCCCGACATCGACCTGCCGGCGTCGTTCAGCAGCCCCCAGATCGTCTACCTGCATGCCGTCGCGATGGCGCTGTCCACGCGCCCCTTTCCTCCCACTGGCGTCTCTCTGCCGTTGCCCCACACCGACCGCGAGGACCTCGCCGACGTGTTCGGCGTCACGCCCGCCGAGGGCCCGCCGTCGCTGGCCTATGCGCGCGCCGACGCGCGTATCGCCTTCGTCTCGGACAATCCCGCCCTGTGGCGCGCGACGGAGGCCGACCTCGAGAGCCACGCCCTGATCGTGTCGAAGAGCGTGCCCGTCGCGCAGCGGGTGCGGGCGGCGCTGCTGGAGGCGTTGCCGACCGGCGAGCCGACGCTGGCGCATGTCTGCGCCCGCCTTCAGATGAGCCGGAGCACGCTGCTGCGCAGGCTCCGCGCCGAGGGCGCGACGTTCCAGGCGCTGCTCGACGCCACCCGCGCCGAGCTGGCCCTTCGCTATCTGCGCGGCAGTGATCTCACCAACCAGCAGATCGCCCATCTGACCGGCTATCGCGACCCGAGCGCCTTCCAGCGCGCCTTCAGGAAATGGACCGGCGGAACGCCGCAGGCCGCCCGGGCTGCCCACCTCTCGAGGTCAAGCCCTTCGAACGGCGCCGGGTAGCGGCGACGTCGCCAGCCGATGAACGGTCCGACGCGTCGGCGCGAACCCATGCCTATCCTGTGCATCTGCCTTCAGAGGGCGCCCTCATGCGGCCCGTGAGCGCGCCTCCCATCGCGAACGGCCCCGCGATGCTTGGTCGGACTCTAGCCGCGGCTGATCGCCCAGCCGCGCAGCGCGGCGGCGGCGGCGCGGGCGGCGGCGTCGGCCTCGGACGGGTCGGCGGCGGCCCGGTCGAGATCGGCGACCCCGCGCAGCAAGGCGAGCAGCAGTGCTGCGCCGTCCGCGGGGTCGAGGTCGGCGCGCACGCGTCCCGCGTCGCGCCAGCGCATGAACGCGCTCCCGGCGGCGCCCAGAGCCTCGGCCTGCGCGGCGCGCGCGGCTGCGCCCAGCGCGTCGTCGCGCGGGCCGAGCTCTGCGCAGGCCAGCGCAAGCAGGCAGCCGCGCGGGGCGTCGGGCGCAGGATCGCGCTGCGCGGCGAAGATCGCGTCGAACGCGGCGCCGGGATCTTCGCCCGACAGCGCGGCCGCGATCGGAGCCGTGACGGTCTCGGCGTAGCGGGCCAGCGCCTTCTCGAAGAGGGCCGACTTGTCGCCGAAGGCGCCATAGAGGCTCTGCCGGCCAAGCCCCGTCGCCTGCTCCAGCATGCGGATCGACGCGCCCTCGTAGCCATGCGCCCAGAACGC
>NZ_DAIQNN010000241.1:0-1680 GCF_036788415.1 Rubrimonas sp.
GGCGCCTCGGCGGCGGCCAGCGCGAAGGAGTTGATCCCGACCATCCCGGCCTTCAGCGCCGCGACCGTGCGGCGGGCGCGCTCGGGGGACCGGGTGAAGGCATAGGCCGACAGGCCCATGGGGCTGGCGTTCGCACGTTCGAAAACCTCGTCGTCGTCGCGGAAGGACGTGATCGCCGCGACGGGGCCGAAGTTCTCGTGGGCGAAAACCTCCATGTCGTCGGCGACACCGGTCAGGACAGTCGGTTCGTAGAAATGCCCGGCGTTGAACCCGGGCGCGCGCCTGCCGCCATGAACCAGGGTGGCGCCGGCCCGGACGGCCCCCTGGACCACGGCGTCGATCTCCTGCAGGCGGCGCGCGCTGATCAGCGGGCCCATCGCCGTCGCCTCGTCCAGACCGTCGCCGAGCCGGATCGCGGCGGCGCGCCGCGCGAAGCCGTCCACGAAGGCGTCATGCAGGCGCGCGTGGACGAAGAAACGGTCGGGGGTGACGCAGACCTGCCCGCAATTGGCGTATTTCGTGGGCACCGCGACATCGAGCGCCGCCTCGAGATCGGCATCGTCGAACACGATCAGCGGCGCGTTGCCGCCAAGCTCCATCGACACCTTCTTCACCGTGTCCGCGGCATCACGGATCATCTGCTGGCCGACACGGGTCGAACCGGTGAGCGAGACCTTGCGGACACGCGTATCGGCCATGATCGGCGCATAGGTCTCGCCCGTGGCGCCGACAACCAGGTTCACGGCGCCGTCGGGCAACCCGCCCGCCCGGATGCAATCGACGATGATCATCGCCACGCCGGGCGTCTGCGACGACGGCCGCAGGACCACCGGGCAACCGGCGGCCAGCGCCGGGGCAAGCTTGCGCGCCGGCAGGGCCGCGGGAAAGTTCCAGGCCGTGAATGCGCCAACGATGCCCACGGGTTCGCGGCTGATCTCGAAGCGCCCGCCCGGCACGCGGCTCTCGACGATCCGGCCGTAGATCCGCCGCGCTTCTTCGGCGAACCAGCGGAACTGGTCGCAGGCCAGCCCCCACTCCCGGCCCGACTGCACCAAGGGCTTGCCCGTTTCGGTCGAGATCATCCGAACCGCCTCGTCGGTCCGGCGGCGCATCTCGTCGGCCACCCTGTGCAGGGCATCGGCGCGGCCGAATCCTCCCATGTCCAGAAGCGGCCGGAGGGCGCGGGCGGCGGCCCCGATCGCCGCACCGGTGTCCCCCGGTCCGGCCACGGCGACTTCCCCGACCGGCTTTTCGGTCACCGGCGACATGACCTCGGCGGTGCCGCTGCCGCGCACCCAGGCGCCGTCGATGAACAGCCCGTAGCCCTCGTACATCAGTCCAGTTCCTCGACCCGGACCATCCGGCCCTCGCGCGCCGAGATCATCGCCGCCTCGGCAAGGACCAGCGCGCGCCGCCCGTCCTCGAAGCTCGCCTGCACGGGCGCGCCGTTCACCACCGACTCCACGAAGGCGTCGATCTCGGCGTCGAACGCCTCGCGGTAGCGCTCGATGAAGAAGTCCAGATACGGGTCCGCCGCCTCGACCTGCCTGGCGCCGAACCGGCGCAACTCGTTCGGCTTGCGGTTCAGGCTCTGCACCATGCCCGCGTCGCCCAGAAGCTCCACGCGCTGGTCGTAGCCGTAGGTCGAGGCGCGGGACGTGTTGATGTGGCACTGCTTGC
>NZ_DAIQNN010000242.1:0-1678 GCF_036788415.1 Rubrimonas sp.
CGGTGCGCGGCCCGGAAGACTGGATCGGCTGGGAGCTGTTCGGCAACCGGGCGCTCCGCATGGGCGACTGGAAGGCCGTGCATCTGTGCGCGCCGTTCGGCCCCGGCGCGTGGCAGCTCTACGACCTCGGGACCGACCCGGGCGAGACAGTGGACCTCGCAGCCTCGCGGCCCGACGTTCTCGAAACGCTCGCGGGCCTCTGGGACGAATACGCTGCGGCCAACACCGTCATCCTGCCGGATGCGTCGCCGCTCTGCCCGCCCGGAAACTGACATCGGCGCGCGCAGCCGACGCCCCTCCGGATGCAGGGGGACCGGATGCGTCCGGCGCCGTCCGCGATGGCGTTTCCAAGCGTCGCAAAAGGCGTCGGCGATCGCGTAGAGGGGCCCCCGAAATCCGGACACGGAGCTACGCTTGATCCGAGCGGGATGAAGGACGGACCGCGTGGCAGGGGAACGGAGACGGTACATCGCCGAGTTCAAGGCGAAGGTGGCGCTGGAGGCGATCCGGGCGAGGCGACGATTGGCGAGCCATTTGGAAGCATGGCGCGCACCAGACGCTGAGCAGCACGTGGCGGCGGCAGGCCATCGAGGGCATGGCGGGCGTGCTCTCGGGTAAGGCCGAGGCGGCGGCGGCCGAGCGTGAGGGCGAGCTGGAGAAGCTGCGCGCCAAGATCGGCCAGCTGGTGGTCGAGCGCGATTTGTTGTCCAAAGGCGAGCCAGCGAAGGCGCCACCGGTTCGAGCCCGCTGGCGAGCGGACGATGAGCGTCGCCCGGAGGCGTGGTCTGCCCCCCGCTGGGTCCCTCGATGATAATGAGGGTCCGTCTGCAGGGGACCGACGATGCGCAAGAGCAGATTCAGCGAAGACCAGATCATCGGCGTGCTGCGTGAGCAGGAGGCCGGGGTGGCGACGGCGGATGTGTGCCGCAAGCACGGCATCAGCGAGCAGACCTTGTACCGGTGGAAATCGCGGTATGGCGGCATGACGGCGTCGGACGCGGCGAAGCTGAAGACGCTGGAGGACGAGAACCGGCGGCTGAAGCGGCTGCTCGCTGAGGCGATGCTCGACGTGTCGGCGCTGAAGGATGTGCTGGGAAAAAACTGAGCCTGCCCGTCGATCGGCGGGAGGTCGCGCTTCGCTTCATGGCGGAGCACGGCCTCTCGCAGGTTCGAGCGACGAGCGAACAGTCCGGTGGACTGTTCGCCGCGAGAACGGCCTGCGCCCTGGCGATGGTCGACCCGAAGACGGTGCGGCGCGAGCCCGTCGCCGACAACCCGGAGATCCGGGCGCGGCTGCGCGCGCTCGCGGCCGAGCGCCGGCGCTTTGGTTATCGGCGACTGGGCGTGCTGCTCGAGCGTGAAGGCGTGATGATGAACGAGAAGAAGCTGTTCCGGCTCTACAGGGACGAGGGGCTGTCGGTGCGCCGCCGGCGCGGGCGCAAGCGCGCGACCGGGATGCGGGCGCCGGTGACCATCCCGCAAGGCCCCAACCAGCGCTGGTCGCTCGACTTCGTATCCGATGCGCTGGACTGGGGCCGGCGGTTCCGGGTGCTGGCGGTGGTCGACGACTTCACCCGCGAGGCCCTGGCGCTGGTCGTCGACACCTCGCTCTCCGGCGCCCGGGTCGCGCGGGAGCTCGACGCCCTGCTCGCCGTCCGGGGGCGGCCAGCGATGATCG
>NZ_DAIQNN010000243.1:0-1656 GCF_036788415.1 Rubrimonas sp.
CGCCAGCGCGTCGAACGGGTTCTTTCCGGGCTGATGATCTTCGGGTCCGTGATCGCGATCTTCACCACCGTCGGCATCATCTTCGCCCTCGTGTTCGAGGCGTACAGGTTTTTCCTGCTGGTGCCGATCACCGACTTCCTGTTCGGCACGGCGTGGGAGCCGCAGATCGCGATCCGGCCCGACCAGATCCAGATCGCCGGCGCCGGCGCTTTCGGCTGGCTGCCGGTGATCCTCGGCACCATCGTCATCACCGTCATCGCCCTTCTGGTCGCGGTGCCCGTCGGCCTGCTTTCGGCGATCTACCTCAACGAGTTCGCCTCGCCTGTGGTTCGTCAGGTCGCCAAGCCGATCCTCGAGGTACTCGCCGGCGTTCCCACCGTCGTCTACGGCTTCTTCGCCATCCTGGTCGTGGCCCCCGCCCTGCGCGGCTTCGGCGGCGACTGGCTGGGGCTGCCGATCTCGCCGAACACCGCGCTCGCCGCGGGTTCGGTGATGGGCATCATGCTGATCCCCTTCATCTCCTCCTTCGCCGACGACGCGCTGACGGCGGTGCCGCGGTCGATGCGCGACGGTTCCCTCGCGCTCGGCGCGACCCAGTCGGAGACGGTGCTCAAGGTGCTGTTCCCGGCCGCGATCCCGGGCATCGTCGGCGGCATCCTGCTCGCGGTCAGCCGCGCCATCGGCGAGACTATGATCGTCGTGATGGCCGCGGGTCTCATCGCCACCATGACCATCAACCCGCTCGACAGCGTCACCACCGTCACCGTGCAGATCGTCACGATGCTGATCGGCGACACGTCCTTCGACAACCCCAAGACGCTCGCCGCCTTCGCGCTGGGTCTGATGCTGTTTATCGTCACGCTGGCGCTGAACGTCGTCGCCCTGCGCGTGGTCCGCAAGTATCGCGAACTCTACGATTGAGGCTGGGCGCATGACCGTCACCACGACCAACGCCGCCGACTGGAAGAGCGCCGACGCCGCGGCGCGGGTGCGCAAGCGCCACGCGGGCGACCTCCGGCTCAAGTTCGCCGGCATGGCGGCGCTCGGCTTCGCCGTGCTGATGCTCGCCATCCTGCTGGTTTCGCTGTTCTCGAACGGCTATCAGGCGCTGCGCCAGACGCACGCCACCGTCGAGTTCGTGCTGTCCGCCGACCATGTCGATGCGGCGGACCCGCAGCGCGGCAACTACCGCGCTGTCGTGCAGGACGCGGTGCAGCGCCTGTTCCCCGAGATCGACAACCCCCGCGACCTGCGCGAGGCCACCGCGATCCTGAGCACCGGCGCGCAGGGCGCGCTGCGTTCCATCGCCCTGAGCGACCCGTCGCGCATCGGCTCGACCATCGTGCTCGACGTGCCGCTGTCAGACCCCTACGACCAGCTCGCGAAAGGCCTTGTCGACCGCGACGCGCCCGAGAACCAGCGCCGGGTCAACGACGCGCAGATCGCCCTTTTCGACCGGCTCGCGGAGCAGGGCCTCGTCTCACTCCCGATCAACTGGGCGCTGGTCACGAACGCGGACAGCCGGTTCCCTGAACTCGCCGGGCTTCAGGGCGCGATCTGGGGCTCGTTCTACGCGCTGCTCGTCTGCTTCGTGCTGAGCTTCCCCACCGGCATCGCGGCCGGCATCTACCTCGAGGAGTTCGCGCCGAAGAACCG
>NZ_DAIQNN010000244.1:0-1613 GCF_036788415.1 Rubrimonas sp.
GCGAGCACCGCTCCGGCCACGACGTCGACGCCACCATGGCCGTCTACACCCAGTCGCTGCGCTTCCTGCGCAGGACCGCCGGCGGGCGCGGCGACTTCTCCATCCGGGATTTCATCACCGACACCGTCACGCGCATGGAAAAGCCCGACGCGCAGGCGATCACGGAGATCCGCGCGCGCTTCGAGGGCGAGCTCGCGCAACTGCGCACCGCGCGTAACCACCTCGTCGCCGGCGAACTGCGCCAGGCGTTCCGCATGGTGGCGCGCATCGCCATCGCCTATCCCCTGCTGCCCGACGACATCGAGCCGCCCGAGCCGGACGACGACTTCGCCGCGTGGTGGGCCGCCCGCCGGGCGGCGATCGAGGCGCATTGGCGCGCGCAGGACGCGACCATGCCCGACGCGCTCGCCGCGCTCGAACAGACGCACAACGACGCGGCGGAACGGCTCAAGAAGCGCGGCGCGCCCTGGCTCTTCATCGGCTCGACGCAACGCCAGATGCACGCCGTCCGGCCGCTGCTGTCGCTCTGGCTCGACGCCGTCGCCGACACGATCCTCAGCCTGCCCGACAACCGCGGCCGCCGCATCTGGCTCATGCTCGACGAGCTGCAGGCGCTGCAGATGCTGCCCTCGCTGCAGCCGCTGCTGACCGAAGGCGCCAAGTACGGCGTCTGCGTCTGCGCCGGCGTCCAGAACATGGGCCAGATCCGCCAGAGCTACGGCCGCGACGGCGCCGAGGTGATCCTGTCGCTCTTCAACACCAAGACCTTCTTCCGGCTGCAGGAGCCCGACACCGCGAAATGGGCCGAGAACGCCATCGGCGCGGCGGTCAAGGAGCACGTCCACGAGTCGATCCGGCTCGCCACCTCGGCGACCATGGACGGCGCCAGCATGAGCATCAGTCGCACGACCGAACCGATCGTCATGGCGGGCGAGATCATGCGGCTCAACGATCTCCACTGCTACCTGATGCTGCCCGGCGACTGGCCCGTAGGAAAGATCGCGCTGACCTTCGATCCCCGCCGGGACACGCCCAAAGCCATCGCGCCGGCGCTCGTGCCGCAGGAACCGAAAGAGACGATCTACAACGCGCTCGACGCCCTCGGCTGGACGCCGCTGCCGACCGGAACCGATGGCGACGACCCGGGCGTCGTCGCCCGCAGCGTCGCCGGCGGGCAAGGCGATGGCGGAACGCCGGCTCCCGATCCGAGACCGAACCCGCCGCGCGATACGCCGCCCACCCCGACGAAGGATGACGCGAAATCGGCCGCCAAACCGCCGCAGGACGACGCCGGCGCGCGCGCTCGGCCATCGGCGCCACGACCACAAGGCGCACCGTCGGCCCCGATGAAACCGACGCGCCCGAAGGCCCCGGACCCGGCGCAACCCGAACTGCCGCACACCGCGCCGACCGACAAGACGCGAGCCTCGAACAGCGACGCGGAGCGCCCGCCGACCGATGCGCCACGATCGTCGTCGCCGCTCGATCCGGCGCCCACCACGGCGCCGCCGTCGATGCCGCGACCGCCGCTCTCCGACCTCGCCCGCGAAGCGATCCCGACGCGAAAGAAACCCGATCGACCAGACGCAGAACCCTCGAGCGCGGCTGCGCCA
>NZ_DAIQNN010000245.1:0-1595 GCF_036788415.1 Rubrimonas sp.
GGGGCTCCAGTCGGGCGAGCGGGCGTCGAGCGGGTTGAGCAGCACGTCGCCGCGGCCCTCGTCGTAGAACTCCGCGGTGACGTCGCCGACCTTGTCGAAGACGATGGCGATGTCGCCGCGCGCGCGCACCTGGCGCAGCCAGCGCTTCATGCTGAGCGACTTGCCGGTCTGCGGCGCGCCGAGAAAGAGGATCGAGCGGTTGAGCGCGCGGCGCGGCAGCGGGACGGTTCCGATGACGAAGCGGGAGGCGTCGCGGGTGGCCTTGACGATGCGCGCGAGCATGCGTTCGTCGACGACCTTTTGCCCCCGCGCAAGCAGCGACGCGGCGGCGTTCTGGCCGCGCCTGTAGGCGCCCCAGTAGGCGAAGACGGAGGCCGGCATGGCGAGCGTCATGCAGATCGCGGCGGCGCGTCGGAGCGCCGCCCAGGCCTCGGCGATCGCGTCGCGGTGCCACGGATCGGCATGGATGCGCGCCATTGACCAGCGTTGCGGTCCGGCGTCCGTGAGCACGGTGAGGCCGGTCCAGTCCGCGCGCAGGGCGTCGACGACGACCCAGGAAAGCAGCCACCGGCCCGCCCCGAGAAGGACTGCGTGATCGACCGTCGACCACACCCAGAATCCTGTGGCGAGGATGCCGGTCAGGAGGATCGCCTTGGCCAGCAGCAGGATCGATTTCGCCTGCACCTGCGCCTGCAGGCGGATGATCTCGAGGCCGCGGCTGAAGCTGTCGGCGAGCGGCGTCCTCTTCGTGATCGGCTGCGTCATGCCGCGGTTTCCGCGCCCTGTGGGTCGTCGCCGCCGACGTCGCCATGGGCGGTTTCGTCGTCTGCGTCTGCGCCGCTTCGCGCTGCGCTCGGGTCGCCCCGGAGGCTCTTCAGGCCGCGGTCGTTTTCTGCCACGAAGAGCGGCCAGAGCTTGCTCATGTGGCCGTCGAACCGGGTCTTGAGGTGCTTCTCGAGCGCTTCGCTCGTCGCGTCGGCGTCGACGATGCCGTAGAGCGCGGCGGTCGCCACGGCTTCCGTCCTCAGCAGCCCGCTGTAGAGCGCGCGCAGGTTGTAGAGGATCATTTCGAGCGCGACCGATGCGCCGCCGTGGTCGTGCTCGAGGGCGTTTTCGGGGAGCGTTGTGGTCTGGTTTTCGCGCGATTTGACGCCGTCGAGCGCCGCTTTCACGGCGTCGAGGCGCTCGAGAATGGCGTCCCAGCGATCACCGAGCGCTGCGTTGTCGGCGATGAATTTCCGGAGGCTTTCACCGACGTTTTCGCCGGGTGGAAGCAGCGCGAGGTCCTCGTCTGAGAGCCGCACGGTGTAGGGTTTGCGAGCGATCTCGGCCATGGAATGGTCCCCGCTGGATTGCGTTACGACGCGCGTGTGGCGTGTCGGCCGATGGCTGGCAGGGCGTGTCTGGTGGGCGCGCCGCCGTGTGTTTCGTTCGGTGTTACGCGCGATGTCCGCGGTTCGACGCGCATCGCGTGAAGCGGTCGCTTTGTGCTCTGACGTGTCCCGTCATCGGCTTGTTTGAGGTTCTGGAGACGCTGCTCGGCGACGGGATCCGCGTCATCGATTGCGTCGCAAAAGTGTTGAATTGCGTGTCGA
>NZ_DAIQNN010000246.1:0-1586 GCF_036788415.1 Rubrimonas sp.
TCCCACGGTTTGGCGTCGATCACGCCGTCGTCGTCAGCGTCGATGTCCTCGCCCGAGGCCCCGGTGAAGCCGCGCACCAGCAGATAGGTCTGGGCGGAATTGGTGAACGTATTGTTGGCGAAGGCGAAGTCGGCGGTCACCCCGAGCCGGCTCTCGGCCTCGGGGCTGGCGGCGAGGAAGTAGCCGTTCTCGCCAAGCGCCAGTCCGGAGAAGTCGAGCACGTTGTCGATCACGCCGCCCGACCGCACCTCGAGCAGGAACACGCCGTCGAGCGAGAGCCCGGGCTCGCCCAGAAGCTCCAGGAACTCGGTGTCGACCCCGGTGGTGCTGACCACGATCTCGTTGATCACGAGGAAGTCCGGCGCCACATCGTCCTCGAACACCGCATCGGCGCGGAAGGCGAGGTTCTGGATGCGCTCGTCGCCATCGGGGCCGGTCTCGACCGCGGTGAACGGCGTCACGGCGAAGTTCTGGGCGAGATACTCCGCGAAGGCGTCCTGCTCGGAGCCGTCAGCCGCGAACGTCGCGACGCCGGTGCGCGGAGCCAAGGCGTTCACCAGATCGACCCGGTTCTCGCCGAGCGCCGGGAACGGGTAGCTGTCGCCGCCGTCGGCGAGGAAGTTGAGCGTCACGATGCGGAAACTCTGGCCGGGGTTCTCCACCACGGCCCCGTCGCGCACGATCTCCGCGATCAGGGTCCCGTCCTCTGCGAACACGCCGGCGTTGACGATGCGGTCGCCCACATCGCGCGTGGCGTCGAAGCTGAAGCGCACGCCCGACACCTGCGGGAACTGGCCGGGGGTCGAGCCGGGACCGGTGGCGGCGACGGCGTGCTCCAGCACCGCGGCCAGATCGGCCGCGGACAGGGACAGCAGCGTCAGGCCGTTGTTGAAGCGCAGCGCGTTCTGGATGTCGAGCTGCGACAGGTCGCCCGCCTCCTTTTCCGCGGCGGGATTGGCCGAGGTCGGCAGTAGCGCGCCGGTCAGCCCGTCCACCTCGCCGATGGCGGCGCGGATGCCGCCGCCGTTCTTGATCGAGATGACCACCGTGGGATCGATCGCCTGCGCATAGGCGAGGTTGGCGTCGGCCGACAGGTTGCCGAGCGAGGTCTCCTCGGTGCGCACGAACTCGCGCCGCCCCTCGATGAACACGTCCGTGCGACCGAAGATGTTGGCGTCGTTCGCGGTGACGATCCCCGACACGGCGTCGACCAGCTGCTCCACGAGATCGGCGCTCTCCGAAGCGTCGATTGCCTCCTGCGCGGTCTGCGCGCCGGTCACTTCGGTCACGCCCTGGTCGTCGGTGACGTAGGCGCCGGACACGTCCGGATCGGTGAAGCCGTCGCCGAGATTCACCAGCCGACCGTCCGCGTCGAATTCGACCACGAGGCGCCCGACATAGGAGTATTCGCCGTCGGTCGAGACGATCAGCAGCGGGTCGCCGTCAGCGTCCGTGGTGACGAAGGGATAGTCGCCCTGCGCTTCGTCGCCCTCGCGCAGGCGGTCGGTCGCATCGGCGAGCCGGGTGTCCGAGCCGCCGGCGACGATGACGTCGACGCCGCGCAGCAGGCCGGCGAGCTGCTTCTC
>NZ_DAIQNN010000247.1:0-1565 GCF_036788415.1 Rubrimonas sp.
CGCTCGATCTGGTCGGCCTGCCCGCGCATGTGCCTGATCAGGGCATCGGCGGAGTTGGCGCCCATGCTGCGCGGGTCGCGGAACACGGCGACGCCGATCTTGCCGCGGGCGACCATCTCCAGTTCGTCGGGCTGGCCGCCCATGCCGGTGACGAGCACGCGGTCGAGCTTGCCGTCGGCTTCCAGCGCCGACATGGTGCCGAGGCCCATCACCGAGTTCATGGCCACGATGGCCTCGACCTGGGGGTAGGCGATCAGCAGGCGCTCGGTCTCGTTGTAGGCCCTCTCGCGCTGGAAGTCGCCGTAGGCCTCGTAGATGACCTCGGGGGTGAAGCCTTCGGTGGCGTTCATCCCCTCGATCACGCCGTTGCCGCGGGCCTGGCTGATCTCGGAGGCGACGGGACCCCACATCATCACGATCTTGGCGGTGTCCTTGCCCTGCGCCTTGAAGTGCTCGGCGATCCAGCGCCCGGTGGCCTGCCCCATCTGGAAGTGGTTGTAGACCGACCAGTTCAGCACCGCATCCTCGAACGGGAAGCTCGACCCTTCCTTGGGCTCGTAGTCGACCATCAGCAGCTTGGTGCCGGATTCCGCGACGCGCACGAGGCCGGGGGTGTTCTGATCGAGGCTCGACGGGCCGAACACCATGTAGTCGAGGTTCAGGTTCGCCATGTTTTCGAGGATGTTGAGCATCTCGTCATGGCGGTTCGAGGCCGAGGGCGCGGCCTGGAACATGCGGTATTTCACGCCCTCGGCCTCCAGCTTCTGGCGGAAGCCGATCTCGAGCTGGCCGAACAGGTCGGTGATGTCGTGCTGGTGCGACACGAAGCCGATGCGCAGTTCGCGGTCCTGCGCCGCGGCGGGCAGGGCCGCGAGCCCGGTGGCGGCGAGGGCCGCAAGCGCGAGGCCGCGGCGGGTGAGTTTCATCATGTCAGTCCTCCCATTGTTTCTGTTGGCCTGGTTTCGAAGTCGTCGGAGTCAGCCGCGCGCGCCCTTCTGGCGCAGTTGCAGGGCCACGGCGGCGATGATCAGGGTGCCAAGGATCATCTTCTGGACGAAGAACCCTGCGCCGGTCTGGATCAGCCCGTTCTCCAGCATCCCGATCAGGTAGACGCCGAGGAAGGCCCCCACCATCGTCGAGCGTCCGCCGAACAGGTAGGTGCCGCC
Organism: Rubrimonas sp.; assembly: GCF_036788415.1. Lineage (NCBI taxonomy): Bacteria > Pseudomonadati > Pseudomonadota > Alphaproteobacteria > Rhodobacterales > Paracoccaceae > Rubrimonas > Rubrimonas sp. Next base: position 1,167 of record NZ_DAIQNN010000247.1, read on the forward strand.
GAGCACGACCGCGGCGATGACGTGCAGCTCAAGCCCTTCGCCCATGGCGGCGGAGGAGGCGTTGAGGCGGCCCATCAGCACCAGCGAGGCGACGCCCGCCAGCGCGCCCTGGATGGCGTAGGTGGACGCGGTGATCAGCTTCACGTTGATCCGGGTCGCCTCCGCAGCGCGAGCGTTCGACCCGATCGCGGTGATGTAGCGCCCATAGAGCGTGCGCTCGAGCACGAACCAGCCGATCAGCGCCAGCACCAGCGCGACGTAGACGGCCAGCGGCACGCCGAAGATCACCGAGCGCCCGATGGCCGTCACCTGCGGCGGCAGGCCGGTCACGAGGTTGACGCCCATGTAGTGCTGGGTGAAGCCGCGATAGGCCACGAAGGTGCCCAGCGTCGCCAGCAG
>NZ_DAIQNN010000248.1:0-1563 GCF_036788415.1 Rubrimonas sp.
CGAAACGTCGGGGGTCGTCAGGCGCCCGGGTCGTCGCAGCGCCGGCGCGACGGGCTGCAGATGGGCCGCTCGACATGCGCGCCGGCCCGCGCGTCGCAGGCGTGTCACGCGAGAGCGCCGCCCGCCGCCCGAGGGATCGAACCGCGGCGTCCTCGTGACGATCCCGCGGTGAAGCCCGTCGGCGACGAGCCGGGGTGTCGAAGGGCGCGCGGCGGCGGGATTGGCGATCATTCGGCGGACTTCCTGCTTCACGAGACCATGGGCGATCCATGTCTCCATACGCACCACACCGCCTACCGTTCCGACGGCGCGACGGGCGCCACGGGTGTCGGCGGTTGCTGCGTTCGTTATTTCCCCGAATGTTCAGAATATTGTCGGCCCTCAAGTTTCGACCGAGTCACTGAAGCGAGAATTCAGAACGCCGGGTTCACCTTCGCGGACTCAGCAGCGTCATGTCGCGTCGACCGCGTGCGATGCCTGAACCGGCCATCGCTTGTGGATGGAGCGAAATCCTGCCGTGGCGCGTTCCCGTCGTGCTGTGGCGATGTTTGCTCAGCCAGGGTGCGGCGGCCTGAGCGTGCGCCGCGCAGGGAGTGGCCGCGAGATGACGAGGGTGCTGGTTACCGGGGGCGGCGGCTATATCGGCAGCCATGCCTGCAAGAGGCTCGCGGAGTGTGGCTACGAACCCGTCACGTTCGACAACTTCTCGACGGGCTGGCGCGACGCCGTTCGCTTCGGGCCGATGATCGAAGGCGACCTGCTCGATCCGACCTCGGTCGCGGCCGCGTTCGAGAACGTCCGACCCGAGGCGGTCCTGCATTTCGCGGCGCTTTCGCAGGTGGGCGAGTCCGTGGCCCAGCCAGGGCGCTACTGGCGCAACAATGTCGGCGGCACGCTGAACCTTCTCGAAGCGATGCGCGACGCCGCCGTTTCGCCGCTGGTGTTCTCGTCGACGGCCGCCACATACGGCGAGGCCGATCTCGACCTGATCCCGGAGACCGCCAGCCAGTCGCCGACCAACCCCTACGGCCAGACCAAGCTGGCCATCGAGCGCATGATCGCCGACTTCGGCGCGGCGCATGGGCTGAGGGCGGTCGTCTTCCGCTACTTCAACGTCGCAGGGGCCGACGGGGCCGCGTCGATCGGCGAGCGCCACCGGCCCGAAACGCACCTCGTCCCGCTGATCCTCGATGCGGCGAGCGGCCGTCGCGACAGCATCACCGTCTTCGGGACCGACTACCCCACGCCCGATGGCACCTGCATTCGCGACTACCTGCACGTCGAAGACCTCGTCGACGCGCACATTCTCGGTCTGAGCCGGGTCCTCGACGGCGGCGAGGGCGCGGTGATGAACCTCGGGGTCGGCCACGGCTTGTCGGTGCGCGAGATGATCGACCGCTGTCGCATCGTCACGGGGCTCGACATTCCCGAGATCCTCGGCTCCCGCCGCGCCGGCGATCCGTCGCGCCTCGTGTGCGACGGACGGCGCGCGCGGGCGGAGTTCGACTGGAACCCCACCCGAAGCGATCCCGATCGCATGATCGGCGATGCATGGCGCTGGCA
>NZ_DAIQNN010000249.1:0-1539 GCF_036788415.1 Rubrimonas sp.
CTCACGCAAACAGCAGGATCAGCGCCGCGACCGCGGCCACCAACGCGAAGGGGCGCCAGCAATCGGGGCATTCCTCGATCTTCTCGCGCCAGAACCGGTCGGCTTCGGTCTCGCTGCGCAGATCCATGGATTTCGGTTTCATCTCGCCATCCTCGCAAGGTGGTTAACGAGGACGAAGATAGCGATTCGCGGCCTGTCGCTCTGTGGCCGCGATCACACTTTCCGGGCGAGCGGGCCGACCGGCGCGCGCAGAGCGCGCGCGCCGCGGACCGCCTTCAGATCGCGTAGCGCAGCGTCGCCGCGAGCACGGCGCCTTCGGGCAGGTCGGCGGCGCGCACCGACAGCACCTGCGCGCCGGTCGCAAGCGCCGTCATCGCGATCTGGTCGGTCACGCCGTAACTCGCCGCGCTCTCCCCCTCGGCGAAGGAGACGGCGCCGCTCTCGGGGTCCACCGCGCCCGGCAGCACCGCGTCCATGTCCACCATCAGCGTCTCGATCGCGCCGCGCGCGGCGGCGCGGGCGGCGGTGGAGACGTCGGTCGTCGCCCGCCCCTGATTTTCGCGCTGGGCGCGCTTGTCGACCAGCGCGGCGATCTCCGACGCATGCGCCGCGTCGAGGATCGGGCGGGCCCGCTGCGCCAGTTCGAGCGGCGTCAGCCGGTCGATCTCGCCGCCGAAGCCCTCCGTGACCAGCGCCGCGCCGCTATGGACGGAGCGGAATATCTCGGCGACCGGTTCGTTGGCGGCGAGGATCAGCGGCGCCCCGAGTTCCGGAAAGGCCGCGCGGATCGCCTCGTCGACGCCGCGCGCGTACTGGCGCAGCCGCAGCTTCTTGCCTTCGGTGCCGACGATGCGCCCGAAATGCGCGCGGTCGTTGATCGAAGCGCGCCCCGCGAAGCTCGCCGCGTCCTTAGGCATGTCGGGCACGGCGACCTCCTCCGGCGCCATGTCGGAGAACACCTCGATCAGACGCGCGGAGTTCTCCGACAGCGCCAGCACGAAGGCCGCATGCGGGTGGGTGATCGCGCGCAGCAGCGGCTTGAGGTGGAAGCGGTCGGAGACCTGCGCGGTCTCGCCCAGCCGGTTGGCGAGGCGGAACGTCCACAGATGCTCGGGCGTCGCCAGCACGGTGAGGCTGCGGGCCTGACGGCTCCAGAACGCAGCATCCTCGCCCAGATCGTCGAACTGCTCGGCGAGCGGCCAGAGGCGGCGCTTGTCGACGCCCGCCGCCTCGAGCTGACCCATCGCTGCGCGCACGAGATTGCCATAGGCGATCCGGGCGCCCTCGATCTCGGTGCTGACGGGCGTGGTTTCGAGATAGATCGACACGCAGGCGTCGGAGCGCTCGGCGGCGAGGGCGAGAATCTGGGCGCGGGTCGGAATGTCGACGGGAAGCATGAGGTGTCTCCTGAGCGTTCGGAGCGCACCGGGTGACAGGCGGCGGCGGCGGCGTCAAGCGCCGCCGCCGCCGCGGAAATCAGGCCGCGGCGCGTGCGCCGAGCACTTTCGCCATGGTCTCGCCCATCGCCGAGGGGTTCGG